>NZ_VOYP01000012.1:0-88173 GCF_013420235.1 Acinetobacter sp. YH01022
ATTCCACAACGCTGGGTTGTGGAAAGATCATTTGCTTGGTTAGAAAAATGCAGAAGGCTCTGGAAAAACTGTGAAAAGCACCTAAATACGAGCCTTCAGTTCATTAATTTAGCCTTTTTAAGGCTACGTTTGCATAGAAAATATTCTGGATAGGTTCTAAGAAGAAGAATAAAAAGGAAGAACGCAATGAGCGTAGTCATAGAAACCCAGATGTTAATTCGCAAACCGGTTGCAGAGGTGTTTAATGCCTTTATTGACCCCGAAATCACCAGCAAGTTTTGGTTTACTTCATCTACCGGACACTTGATAGAAAACAGAACGGTAGACTGGTATTGGGAAAAAGATGAAGTGACCCGCAGTGTTTATGTCGAACAGCTGATTCATAATGAACTGATCCAGTTTACTTGGGGAGAACCCAAGAGCACGGTAGATTTTATTTTTGAGAAGTTAACAGAACAAGAGACTTATCTTCGCATTCGCAATTATGATATTTCTCTGCAAGGCTCAGACTTAATTACTTTTGTGATTGAGCAAACAAGCGGTTTCACCACTGTGCTGGATGGCTGTAAGGCTTACCTGGAATATGGAGCGCAGTTAAATCTGGTCAATGACAAGTTTCCGCCATTTGTCGAAATGGGGGTGATTTAAATCTGAATATAAACTGTCATGGATCGGGGGTAAGCCTAGGAGCTACAGATAGAAAAAGCGTCATCCTGCAGCTCACTAAAACATCTCCTGTTCTGGTTGAGGCCACTTGGAATTTTATGGCTGCAATGGAAAAGACAGACCGGTTCGATCACTGCTTGGGATTCTGTTCTTTTAACCATAAATAATGCGGAATCTGTTTTTTTGCTTTATCACGTAACTTTTTCTTGATGTACAACACCAATGCAAAACAGGTGGTGGTGAGGGTCAGCAGCATGCTGTTCATAAAACTCATGAGAGAGCTGACATAACCAATAGTGGTTAAACGGTTCATCATGCGGATGACTTGAGGACTGCTTTCCACACCGGTAATGGCCCAGGTGCATAAATGTTCGCAGTTGTTAATAATCAGATGATACTGGTTTTCGTTCATTCGTGAACGCATACGCCGTACCACTTTGCGGCCGCGAAATTTAGGATTGTTATATTGCTGGATAATAATGGTTTTACCAAAGCTGAATTTTTCCAGTGAGGTAATCTCAATGGGACGTTTCTTAAATAAATGGGCAAAACCTGAATAATGAATAACCCGGCCACGTCCTGCATAAATGCCGTGATGAGAATATCCAAAATGTTTAACGATAAGATGCGTCCCTAAAGGAAATCGTATTTTCTGCTGTTGCATGTAGACGTTTAACCAATAAAGTTACAAATATATTTTAGTGACTTAGTTTACTGCTTCTTTATAAAAGAATCGACTATTTCACTGAGTTGACTAGCTTTTATGACACTACAGCGCATTAAAAATGTCAGGATTCAGCATACCTCATGAGCCATAGCAGCATGAAGAAAATATTGTTAATAAAATGTGCAGTTATCACCTTACTCAGTTTGACCAGTATCACCTATGCAGAGCTTTATACCCGGCGCTGGCAGACTGATATTGTAGATGTAGACATTGTTCAGATTGATCAGCCACAAAACTTGCGCCTGTTTTTAAATGATCGCCAGACCCATCAACCCTTAGGTAAATTTAAAGCTGTGGCAAAACAGCTGAAAGCATGTGAAAAGCTGCTCTTTGCCATGAATGCCGGGATGTATCATGCAGACTATTCTCCGGTCGGGTTATATATTGAAGCAGCTCGGCAACAGAAAAAACTGAACACGGTCAAACAGGCATATGGCAATTTTTATCTGCAACCCAATGGCGTATTGGCCTGGAATCGGCATCACAGCCTGATCGCAAAGACAGAAAGTTATCAAAAGCTCAAGTTTAATGCCGAATACGCGACGCAATCGGGGCCTATGCTGGTGATTGATGGGCAGATTAATCCACAATTTTTAAAAGATTCAGATTCCTTTAAGATCAGAAATGCTGTCGGGATTAAAGATCAAAGCTTATATTTTGTGATCAGTCGAAATGCGTTGAGTTTTTATCAATTTGCACAATTTTTTCAACAACAGCTTAAAGTGCAAAATGCCTTGTATCTGGACGGCTCAATCTCTAGTGCCTATATTCCGCAGTTAAAACGTTCAGATTCATTGTTTAATCTGGGACCGATGGTGGCCTATATTGATCAACAGAACTGTGCTACTCAATAAATGAAGTTCGCCAGCCATTAAAACCTGTAGCCAATTTTTAAACCATAGCCTATCGCATGGTTGTTGTTAAATTCACCGACCTGTGAAGCTTCAGATACCCCGGGAAGAGGAAGATAATAAGTGCCATCTTGTGCGGTGGCATCACCAAGCCAATAGTATTTGATCCCCCCTGAAATAAAATAGTTGGATTCAGGATTAAACTGAAATCCCAAGCCTATATTTTTGTAACCCTTGGTAGGATTTAAAATTGATCTAGGATTACCCGTGCCTGAATCCCAGCCGAGATCAAAAGCAGCGGACCATTTCGTGGTTAATTGTCGTGCCATGCCTAAGGTCACACTCCATTGGTCTTTTTGATAATCATCCAGATTAAATCCTGCGCTATAACTGCCATTACTAAGGGTCGTGGTGGCAAGTGCCGATAATGCGCCGAACTGGGTAGGACGTATCACAAAATCTTTCCAGTTGACCCATCGTATGTTCGAGTACAGTAAAGTTCCGCTCATGATACTGGTCTGGAAATTCAGATTGACCGATTGTGGGGTAGAAATTTTGGTTTTGGCATTGTCTGTTAGGAGTAGAGGTGTGCCCAAAATGTTTTCTTCTACATTGATTTTATGATTTATTTTCGAGTGATAAGTCAAGGCAGCCTTTAGTGCGAGCTCGGGAAACTGATAGGCAAGACCCGCTTTCCAGCCGAGGCCAGCATCCTGTTTAAATTT
The DNA here is from genome assembly GCF_013420235.1 of Acinetobacter sp. YH01022. Taxonomy (NCBI): domain Bacteria; kingdom Pseudomonadati; phylum Pseudomonadota; class Gammaproteobacteria; order Moraxellales; family Moraxellaceae; genus Acinetobacter; species Acinetobacter sp. YH01022. The sequence goes on from NZ_VOYP01000012.1 coordinate 2,970, forward strand.
GGCGTTATAACCATTAAATTGGGCATATACCAGCCCACGTAGCGCGACATGACCTTCCACGGTTTGATAGGCAGGACCGGCATACAGGTTAATATTTTTGACAGGTTGATAACCTAAAATAAAACTCAGGTTTTGGCTGTCGACATTGACCTGAGTACCTTGCTGGCTCAGTGCGGTATCGGAGAAACTGCCATTGTCTTTTAATGGATAGTGTAAATCTGAACCAAATGGCTGATCATAGAGAATGCCAAAAGAGAAATTTGGAACGAATTGCAGTTTCAGTGCGGCACTCTGGTACTGGAAAGTCTGGGCAATATTATCGGTTGTATTATCAGCACTGTCAGGATTAACCAGATCTGGACGTGAACCTAAGGTATGCCCGGACACTTCAGGATCGGCAGCAGTAATGGAGGCTTCAAAATAATGCCCTGATTCTAGAAAAGGCAACACGGATTGTCCTGATTGATCCATGGTTGCCGCCAGACTATGACTTGAGATTAGGCTGCATAATATTGCCAGTCCAGGATAATACCGTTTCATATATTTTCCTTTTTAGGCTTATTTTTATTTTTTGCTCTTGTTGTTTTTTATCTTGTATTCTTGCTTGCTTTTATTCTTACTTGCTTGGCTGTTCTATCGGTTTGTTAAAATTCTTATTCTAGTAGAGCACTTTTACATTGTGTGGCATAGCAGATTCTGGAAAAATGATGGGAACTATGTTTCGAAGTATTAAAATTTGGCCATAATGGGCTATATAACAATTTTCGGGGGCAAATAAAAAGGCATTTAGTTGACTAAATGCCTTCATATAGAGGGTTTAGACTCTATTGTCGCAGTGGTAGATGCTGTAATTCATTTAACTCTTTTCGGCTATAACCTCTTGAAATTAAAACTTTCTTAATTCCAATGATGACTTTTTCATCTGTTGTTTGAGTTAAAGCCTGGATCAATTGTTCATTTGATTTGCAAGAGCAATCATTTTCAACACACGAGATTTGATTCTTGTGTTCGTTTTGCTGTTGATGAGCAGAAAACAGCTTTTGCCAAAAACTCATAGAGCCTTCATACACAACCTAACATAGATCGAAATATATCCAGTTTTTTGAGGAATACAAGTCTACCAAAGCTATAAAAGAATCAATTGAACCTTTAATTTTCCGATAGTAATTGAACACTTTAACGATATTATGAGATTTTCTATTCAGAATTATTTATAAATGATTTATTTTCAATGAAATATAAATGAAGCTCAATTGAGCTTCATTGATGTAAATATATTTACAAACTTAACAAAGAAATAAATTGTTTAAATTTTTTCCAGTAACACACCCGACTCGACGTGATGGGTATAAGGGAACTGATCAAACAAGGCAAATTTGGTCACTTTATGCGTACTCGATAAAGTCTTTAAATTGTCCTGTAAAGTGTCCGGATTACATGAGATATAAATGATCCGTTCAAAACGCTGTAGCAGTTTTAATGTTTCATCATCAATACCTGCACGCGGTGGATCAACAAATACCGTATCGAAGTCATAGCTGGTGATGTCGATTTCTGCTTCCTGCAAGCGACGGAATTCACGTTCGCCATTATAGGCCTCGGTAAATTCTTCAGCCGATAAACGTGCCACCTGAATATTATCAATCTGGTTTTGTTCAATATTCCACTGCGCCGCGTAGACCGATGATTTGGCCAATTCGGTTGCCAGTACGCGATTGAACTTGGTGGACAGTGGCAGGGTAAAGTTGCCATTGCCACAGTACAATTCCAGTAAGTCTTTATCTGACTGTTTGGCCGCATTGCATGCCCATTCCAGCATTTTTTGGCAGACTTGTGCATTCGGCTGGGTAAAGCTGCTTTCGATTTGCTTATATTGATAAGTACGATCGAATACTTTTAACTCTTCCACCACATAATCATCTGTCAAAATGACACGTTGACCACGGCTACGACCATAAATTTTAATGTTGAGCTTATCAGACAGTGCTTTTGCTGCAACTTCCCATTCTGCATTGAGTGTGCAACGGTAAACCAGTGAAACCAGCATTTCACCTTTTAATGTTGCTAGAAAATGAACTTCAAATAAACGCTTGGATAGAATTTCTGTCGCTTTCAGTTCTTTTAACAGAACAGGCATTAAATCGTTAATGCTTTTATCGGCTATCGGGAATTCGTCAATGCGAATCACCTGTTTTTGATTATCTTCACTGCGTTCAAACATCGCATAAAACATATCGTCGTCAGTATGCCAAATCCGAAATTCTGCGCGCATACGGAAGTTTTGTTCAGGCGACTGAAATACTTCTAAAGAAGGGGGATTAAACTCGGCAAATTGAGCAGAAATACGTGCAATCTTGGCATCAAGTTGTAACTGATAAGCTGAAGTCATATGCAGTAAAAATCACAAACACATTGAAAACAGGGATGGTAACAAAGTTTGCCTAAGATGACTAAACTTATTCCCCAATCAGCAGCAGAAATATAGTGATTGAACTCAAATTCAAATGCGCTTTTTTGATATTAAGAATGATAAAGGCAGATTTTTATTCAAAGGAAAAAATCAGGATGGTTTAAATGATTTCAAAACCAAAAAGAAACCAAGTCAACCAGACCAGGGAGAAGTTGACTTGGCAAAGAGGAAACGATACGTCGTTATAGGGTTAAGCGCTGACGTATATTTTTAAGTTTGGGTTGAGGTTAAGGTTTTAATTTAAGGTCATCAGGCTGGCATTACCTCCTGCGGCTGCGGTATTGATACTGATGGCATGCTCAATCACCAATCGTTCTAAAGGAATATTATGATCCAGCGGTTTTAAATGCGTGATGCCAATAATCGCCCCGGAACGGGCAGCAATTTGAGTTTGCAAGTATTGCAGTTGTGCTTTACTGCCGTGATGCAGTACGGCATCAAAATCAGCGCTTTCAATGTTCTGGATTACGGCAAAACGCTGTTCAATTTCTTTGGGCATTTTAGAAAGATATTTGAGCACAAAGGTATTTTCAGCCAGAACCACAGGCTGGCTGCCAACCGCAAAAATTGCCGCCAATTGCTGAATCTGATCCTGTTCCTGCTCCGCTAAAGACAGCACGCGTTTTCTTGGCAACACTACATATTGATTGCTTTCACCGGTCGGACCTCGCAATTCATAATGATGGCCAGCACAGAATGCAGGGCACGGTTGCAATTGATATTGAGGGAAGGTTTTTTCTGCCCATTGATAAAACACGTCATATAAAGGCTGATGCGCTGGCTGTGTGGCTTGTGCCTGAGTTGCAAATGGTCGAGCCAGTTTTTTCGCAGAGCAGTGCTGCATCAAACGGTACAGATAAATCGGGCCGCCAGCTTTAGGGCCTGTACCGGACAAGCCTTCACCACCAAAAGGCTGAACACCGACCACCGCACCGACAATATTACGGTTGATATACAAATTGCCGACTTCTGCATGTGCAATGACAGTCTGAATGGTCTCATCAATACGGGTATGCAGTCCCATGGTCAGACCATAACCTTTGGCATTGATCTGCTCAAGCAGCTGTTCTAATTGACCATATTTGTAGCGGATCATATGTAAAACTGGACCAAATACTTCACGCTGCAAATCGTCCAGATTCGGCAATTCAATTAAAGTCGGCGGAATAAAAGTCCCTTGTGCTAGGCTTTGATCCTGTTCAGGATTTAACATCAGTTGATGTACGGAATGACCTTTACCACGCATCTGATCAATATGTTTCTGAATATTGTTTTGTGCTTCAAGATCAATTACCGGGCCGATATCGGTTTTTAATAGCGCGGGATTGCCAACACGCAGTTGTTGCATGGCACCTTTCAGCATATGGATAACACTATCGGCATTGTCTTCTTGCACGCAGAGCACACGCAGGGCAGAACAGCGTTGGCCGGCACTATCATAAGCCGAGCTCACCACATCCAGAATCACCTGTTCGGTCAATGCCGACGAGTCAACAATCATGGCATTTTGCCCACCTGTTTCCGCAATCAGTGGAATAGGATGACCTGATGGACTCAGTCTTTGCGCCAGGGTCTTTTGCAAAATTTTGGCGACTTCGGTTGACCCGGTAAACATGATGCCTTGAATACGCGTATCACTGCTTAATTGTGCACCGACTGTTTCACCTTGCCCCGGCAGTAGCTGTAGCACATCTTGAGGAATGCCGGCTTCCCACAAAATCTGAATCGCTTGCGCTGCAATCAGTGGCGTTTGTTCAGCCGGTTTGGCAATGACAGTATTTCCAGTAACCAGTGCCGCTGAGATTTGTCCGGTAAAAATCGCCAAAGGGAAATTCCATGGACTGATACATAATACCGTACCTAAGGGTTGAATCACGGTATCTCGATCCAGATCGATCATTTGCGCTGCGTAATAACGCAGGAAGTCGACTGCTTCGCGAACTTCGGCAATGGCATTGGCATAGGTTTTACCACTTTCACGGCATAACAGAATCATCAGTTCCTGCATGCGTGATTGCATGATATCTGCTGCACGCTGTAGGTAAGCGGCACGTGTGTCTTTAGCGGTATTGCTCCATTCAGCTTGTGCATTCACGGCATGATCTAGGGCTTGATTGACCTGATCAGCGCTTGCTTCCTGTACATGACCCACGATATCTAGATGATCGGCAGGATTGACAATAAGAAGTGTCTGCGAACTTGCATCATTTGAGTCATTTTCAAGACCGAGGTTTTTACCCAAAACCTGCGCTTGCCATTGCTGCTGACTCAGGTTGTGTGCAGTCTGGTTGAGGTCGGTCAGGTCATGATCATTGGCTAAATCCAGACCCGCTGAGTTTGGACGGATATCACCGTACAAATCAGGTGCTAGGGGAATAGCCGGGTGCTTCTGACCCACCTGTGATTCTTTGGCTGCATTTTTCAAAATCTCTGCATGCGGATTTTCAATCAGATCTTCAATTTTTAGGCTTTTATCTGCAATGCGGTTGACGAAAGAGGTATTGGCGCCATTTTCCAGTAAACGTCTTACCAGATAAGCCAGTAAGGTTTCATGATTCCCTACAGGGGCATAGATACGGCACGGCACCCCCAGTTTGTTATCTGTTTTATTGCCCACCACCTGTTCATACAGTGGTTCACCCATGCCATGCAGGCACTGGAATTCATATTGGCCACTGTAGTATTGGTTCGGATCGGCGAAATGATAAATGGTTGCAAGAGTCTGGGCATTATGTGTCGCGAACTGCGGGTAAATCTGCTCTGGCGCAGCCAACAGTTTTTTCGCACAGGCAATATAAGACAGGTCGGTATGCACTTTACGGGTAAACACCGGGTAGTCCGTCATGCCTTCAATTTGGGCCTTCTTGATTTCACTGTCCCAGTAAGCACCTTTAACCAAACGGATCATCAGGCGTTTTTGACTGCGTGTGGCTAAGTCCACCACATAGTCCACCACGTAGAAGCAGCGTTTCTGATAGGCCTGAATCACAAAACCAATGCCTTTCCAGTCGGCAAGGCCCGGCTCAAAACATAAACGCTCTAATAGTTCTAAAGAAATTTCCAGACGTTCGGATTCTTCGGCATCAATGTTCAGGCCAATATTGTAGCGTTTTGCCAGTTCTGCCAATTGCAGTACTTTTGGATACAGCTCCTCATGTACGCGATGTATTTGTGCACGCTGATAACGTGGATGCAGGGCGGAAAGCTTGATGGAAATACCCGGGCCGTCATAGACATCTTTGTCTTTGGAGGCCTGACCAATGGCATGGATGGCATTGCTATAATCCTGGAAATAGCGTTCAGCATCATGTTCGGTCAGCGCGGCTTCACCGAGCATGTCATAAGAATAACGGAAACCTTTATCTTCTAGCGGTTCTGCATGTTCTAGCGCTTCCTGAATGGTTTCACCCGTAACAAACTGCTCGCCCATCATCCGCATGGCGACATCCACAGCTTTACGGATAATCCCGCGACCACTACGGGCTAAAAGCCCTGTGAGCACGCTGGATAAAGTCTTTTGTTTTGGGGTTTCCATCAGTTTTCCGGTCAGCATGAGCCCCCAGGCAGCCGCATTGACAAACATCAGGCTGCTTTGCCCTACATGTTCTTTCCAGTTGCCCTGATTGATTTTGTCGCGAATCAGCAAGTCCCGTGTCGCGCTGTCCGGAATTCGCAGCAAGGCTTCAGCCAGACACATCAGGGCAATACCTTCCTGAGAGGAAAGTGAAAACTCTTGCAATAATCCCTGTACGATCCCGGCTTTACCGTTCGAGCTTTTACGTTCCCGTAAGCTATGAGCAAGATCGAATGCCAGATCATAAATACGCTGGTTCAGCTGTTCAGAAATCTGGCTATGTTCCAGTAAATGTTCAACACAGTCAGGTTCAGCACGGCGCCAGGCAGTATTTACCTCAACTTCATAATCATTTTTTTCTTTGAATTCGGTAATATATCCAAAGTGAGGTTTTGTCTGGTCAAAGCGGGTTTCAGTGTCCATTATATTCATGCCAACATCCTGTGACTGCCAAATTTTTGTTGAGTAAAATGCTTTATATAATTTATGATTACAGAAAGAATGCCGAATAACTCACTATAATTTTGGTTCATTTTAGAGAATAATTCTGATGTACAGCCCGATTTTTACCCTGGACCGAACAGATATCAAAATTTTAGATATTCTGCAAAATGATGGCCGGATTTCGAATATAAAACTGGCCGAAGCAGTAAATTTATCCCCGACCGCGGCTTTGGCAAGGGTACAGAAACTGACCAAAGATGGGTTTATTCTGGGCTATGAAGCCAAGCTGAATCCTGACATGCTTAATGCCAGTTTCGTGGTGTTTGTCGAGATTTTACTGGATAAAACTACCCCCAATGTTTTGGAGGAATTTTCTGATGCGATCATGCAATATCCTGAAATTGTGGAATGTCACATGATCAGTGGCGGATTTGATTTTGTTGTGAAAATCCGCTGTGCCAATATGGAAGAATTCCGGAAAATTTCAGGGCAGGTCCTGTGGCGTCTTCCCGGAATTAAAGAGACACGAAGTTATCCGGTGATGGAAGTGATTAAGGAAAGTTCTAAAATTTATCTGAAAAATAAAGGATAAAAATAAAACAAGGGGCTTAATGCCCCTTGAAGTTTATCTGGTGAAAGAAAATATCCTCAAAGCTTTATCCTCCATTCTTAGATTGGGCGGGTAGCCCCTTTTGCAGTTCTGCCATTTCTTTCTTGTACAATTGATCAGCCTGCTCGAAACGCTGAAGTACTTCTTGCGAAGGAGCTTTTTCTAATAAGCTGACCACGACAATGCTCACAAATGACAGAATAAAACCGGGAATAATTTCATATAAACCGGTACTGGCCATGGTGTTTTTCCATAAAATAACGGTTACCGCACCGACAATAATCCCCATAATCGCGCCGTTTAAGGTCATGCGTTTCCAGAACAAGGACAGGATAATCAGCGGACCAAATGCAGCACCGAAACCGGCCCAGGCATAGGCAACCAGTCCTAGAACCTTACTGTTTGGATTGCTTGCCAGAATAATGGCAAGTACGGCAATCGCCAGTACCATCAAGCGTCCAACCCAAACCAGTTCCTTTTGCGAAGCATTTTTGCGTAAGAATGCTTTATACAAATCTTCCGTCAGGGTGCTGGAGCAGACCAGAAGCTGACAGCTCAGGGTACTCATCACCGCAGCTAAAATGGCGGCCAAAATTACGCCTGCAATCCAGGGGTTAAACAGAATTTTGGTCAGTTCCATAAAGATGGTTTCAGGATTCTGGGAAACCACGCCTGCAAGTTCTGCATGATGCTGGAAGTAGGCAATGCCAATAAAACCGGCTCCGACTGCACCCCCTAGACATAGAATCATCCAGCTCATGCCAATACGACGTGCTGCCGGAATGGTCTTGACTGAATCTGCTGCCATAAAACGCACCAGAATATGCGGCTGTCCAAAATAGCCTAAGCCCCACGCCAGTGATGATAAAATGGCGACCGTACTTAATCCTGAAAGCATATTGGTGGCATGCGGGCGAGCCGTTTCAATCATTGTGGCAAACTGCTGGCTATGATCACCGATGGCCATATAGGCCATGATCGGCGTCAGCAGCAGCGCGAAAATCATCAGTCCTGCCTGAAAGGTATCGGTCCAGCTAATCGCTAGAAAGCCACCGATACATACATAGCTGATGGTGGCAATTGCACTGATCCAGAGTGCCGTCGTGTAAGACATGCCAAAAATACTTTCGAATAATCGTGCACCTGCCACCATGCCTGACGCGCAGTAAATGGAGAAAAACACCAGAATCACCAGAGCCGAGATCATCCGTAATATACGCTTGCGATCCCCAAAACGACTGGTGAAATAGTCCGGCAGGGTTAAGGCATTGTTCTGTACTTCGGTATGCACCCGTAAGCGGCCGGCGACCAGCAGCCAGTTCAGCCATGCGCCAATAATCAGGCCAATTGCAATCCAGGCTTCCGACAAGCCTGAAAGATAGATTGCACCGGGTAAGCCCATGAGCAGCCATCCACTCATATCGGAAGCGCCTGCGGAAAGGGCGGTGACCACGCTGCCCAGACTGCGTCCGCCCAGAATGTAATCTGAAAAGTCGGAGGTGGATTTATAGGCATACAGTCCTATACCAACCATGGCAATAATATAAAAAATAAATGTGATGAGGGTGGGGTTAAGTTGACTCATGGGCGCATCCTTATGTCCTTATGAATAACATCTTTCCAAGATGATTTTTTGTGCAGGTTCACTCAGGCGCTGATTCAACCATAAAATTGAAATTACCTTCTGTAACATTTCTAAGGGATTTAATCACGTGTTATGTAGCGGAATGTATTTTTAGATACAATTGATAAAAATTTAATAAAATAAATAACTTATAATTGTGTAACTTAATGTCATTCATCTTGTTCGAATAATTATCTACTGTGAATTAGAAATAACGCTCAAAAATTTTTGCGCTTAATTTTTTAGTGATGAAAATTGGAAGTGCTAATATAGTTACAAATGCTTACATTCGCTACAGAGTCCATGTATTTGGTTAAAGAGCATTGCCAAATAAATATCTTTTTACAATATTTAAAATAGCGTAAAGCCTTAATATTTTTTCAATTGCACAATTCTAGTGCATACATGTGAGTATATTTAAAGTGACAACAGTTCAACCCGACAATACAAGAATAGAGCGTGATTTATTGGGAGCAAAAGAAGTTCCCGCCGAGTGTTATTATGGCATTCATACAGTAAGGGCTCTGGAGAATTTCCAGATTTCTAATCAGAAGGTGGGAAGTCAGCTTCACTTTATCCGTGCTTTGGCACAAGTCAAAAAAGCCTCTGCCCAAGCCAATTTAGAATTTGGCAAAATTTCAGAACAGGTCAGCCAAGCTATACAATTTGCCTGTAATGCCTTAATCGAATCGCCTGAACAATGGAGTGAAGCTTTTCCTTTAGATATTTATCAGGGGGGTGCAGGAACTTCCATTAATATGAACACCAATGAAGTGTTGGCCAATATTGCCTTGGAGCATTTGGGTTTTCATAAGGGGCAATATGAACACATTCATCCGAATGATCATGTGAATAAATCGCAATCCACCAATGATGTCTATCCTACAGCCTTACGTTTAGCGACTTATTATAGTCTGGACAATTTGTTGCTTCAGATTCAAAAAATAGTTGATAGCTTATATATCAAGGCGACAGAGTTTCAATTTGTGGTAAAAATGGGACGTACCCAGCTGCAAGATGCGGTTCCGATGACTTTGGGACAAGAGTTCCGTGCATTTGCTACCTTATTAAAGGAAGATATACGTCTGATTCAACGTACCCGTGAGCTTTTACTGGAAGTGAATCTGGGAGCCACAGCTATTGGAACAGGAGTGAATACACCCCAAGGTTATGCCCATGCAGCGATTCAATCCTTAAACAAAATTACCGGCTTGAATCTGGTGGGTGCAGAAGACTATGTCGAAGCTACCAGCGATTGCGGGGTATTTATTATTTTATCCAGTACCCTGAAACGTCTGGCGGTGAAACTTTCAAAAATCTGTAACGATTTGCGCCTATTAAGTTCGGGGCCTCGTGCAGGTTTGGGGGAAATTCGTTTACCCGAATTACAGGCGGGTTCATCCATTATGCCGGCCAAAATCAATCCGGTGATTCCTGAAGTGGTGAACCAGATTGCCTTTAAGGTCATTGGCAACGATTTAACCGTGACTCTGGCAGCAGAAGCCGGGCAATTACAACTCAATGTCATGGAACCGGTGATTGCTGTTGCAATTAATGAGTCGATTGAACTTCTCACCCAGGCGGTGGTCAGTCTTGACCGTAAATGTATTCAAGGTATTCAGGCCAATGAGCAGGTCTGTTATGACGCTGTAATGCGCAGTGTCGGCATTGTCACTTTGCTGGATCCGATTTTAGGACATGCCAAATGTGATGAAATTGGGAAACAGTGCATTGCTGAAAATAAAACTATTCAGCAGGTGGTTTTGGAAAGGGAATTACTGACTCAAGCACAGCTGGATGAAATTTTTGCTTTTAGTAATCTGGTTTCAGAAGTAAGCTTACAGCATGAACCTTTGGCACAGGTTGGCTAATTGCTGGCTACAAAAATTTAATCATGATCTGAATAAAAAAGATCGCAATTTAAACAGCGATCTTTTTTATGAAAAAATAGGGATGAAGATAATGCAGCTCAGGGTTAAAATAGCTGGGATTTTTTCTATATGCCATGCTCATGCTGAATAAACTTGCTGGACTATTTACAGGTTCAGGACTGCTTAAAAGTTCAAAACCTTCTCCTGAACAGCTGTATCTTCAAGAAAACAATATCCAGTTTGATCCGGAACAAGGCTATATTGTGGACGGAATCGTGGTCAATCAGCTGTCTGAACGTTTGGCTTATTTTTCCAATCGCAAATTGAACAACTTTGATGATTTAAAAACCCTATATTTTACTGCCATTCTGATTAATGAAAAAATTGATCTGGAAATTGCCAGTCAGCGTTTTGTTGCACGTTTGGGTAATACTGAAGAAAACCTGTTACAGTTCAAGCAGATCATTCAGAAACTGAATGATTACTATCGTAATTTCCTGCGCGAAAAATAATTGGACAAAGACTTATGTGCTCGGCATCTAAAAGGATTTAGATGCGATCATTTGCTGTATATAAAAATAACTCAACCAAGAAAAAACCCATGTTAATATACGGTCCATGTCATTTAGACCAAAAGCTATATACATGTTCCAACAAGAAATTTCTCAACTCCATCTGCAACAGTTAAAAGCAGGCGAAAAACGCTGGGTCGGTAATTTACAAGGCTCATCTGCCGCTTTACTCTTCAAAGAAATTGCCACACAAAGCAAGCAATTATTCATTTTGGTGGCCAAAAATAATCAGCATTTGGGACAGTTGGAAAGTGAACTGGAATTTTACGGGATTAAACCGACGATTTTCCCGGATTGGGAAATTTTGCCTTATGACCGTTTGTCTCCCCATCAGGATATTATGTCAGAGCGGCTTTCCATTTTATCCAATATGCCGAAGCAGGGCGTGCTGCTTTTATCTGCATCAACTTTGGCACAGCGTGTTGCACCGGCTTCATGGGTATTGGGCGAACATTTTGATATTCAAGTGGGACAGAAATTTGAACTGGAACAGCAAAAACTGCGTCTGATTCAGGCCGGTTATCATCTGGTCGATACCGTTTATGATCATGGTGAATTTGCTGTGCGTGGCAGCATTATGGATATTTACGCGTCCGGTCAAAGTGCACCCATTCGTATTGATCTGTTTGATGATGAAATTGAAAGCTTAAAGTTTTTTGATCCTGAAACTCAAAGAACAACCCAAACGCTACAACAGTTTTCTGTATTACCTGCCAAGGAGTTTCCGCTTAAAGAAGGACGCGCCACTTTCCGTGACCGTTATGCGGAAAAATTTCCCACAGCAAATCCGAAGAAAAATCCAATCTATCAAGATGCATTAGAAGGTATTGCCTCACCAGGACTGGAGTTTTATTTTCCCTTATTCTTTAGTAAAGAGGCGATGCAAACGCAAAGTACCCTCATGGCGTACTTACCTAAGAATGGCATTGTCATTACAGATAAGCATCTGGAGGAAGGGTTAACCAGTTTCTGGAAAGATGTGCTGCATCGTTATGAAGACCGCCGTCATAATGTCGAGCAGCCTATTTTGCCGCCGGAAGACATCTTTTTGCAGCCGAATCAGGTGCTGGAACAGCTGAATCAGTTTGCCAGAATTATTGCCTCAACAGAAACATTCGCTGAAAAAAGCGGTGTGATTAATTTCAATACGGAAATTCCACCGCGCTTACCAGTAGATCCAAAACAGGAAAAACCGTTTTCTGCGGTTAAAAAATATATTGATGCTGCCAATCATCCAGTCCTGCTGGTGGCTGAAAGTGCTGGCCGTCGTGAAACACTCAAGGATGCCTTGCGTCCAGCGCTGGGAGACATTCCCAATGTTGAAAATTATGCACAATTCAGAAGCTCTTTACATGCTATAGCCATTACCAGTGCACCGTTGGATCGGGGTCTGGTCATTCCTGATCAGCTTACCATCATCTCGGAAAACCAGCTCTATGAACATCGGGTGGTGCAGCGCCGCCGCAAGCGTCAGCAAGAAGTATCCGAAGAATTCCTGATTCGCAGTTTAACTGAACTGAGTATTGGTGCACCTGTGGTGCATATCGATCATGGTGTGGGACGTTATGCTGGCCTAGTCACTTTAAGTATTGACGACCAGGAACATGAATTTTTACAGCTGGATTATGCTGATGCTGCCAAGGTCTATGTTCCGGTCACCAATCTGCATTTAATCAGCCGTTATAGCGGCGGCGATCCGGATTTGGCCCCCTTGCATAAACTGGGAACTGATGCCTGGAGCAAGGCAAAACGTAAAGCGCTGGAGCAAATCCATGATGTTGCTGCTGAACTGCTGCATATTCAGGCACGCCGTCACTCTAAACCCGGTTTTAGCTTTGAACTGGAACAAAGTCCATATATGCAGTTTGCCAGCGGCTTTGCCTATGAAGAAACCTTGGATCAGGCCAATGCCATTGAAGCAACTTTGCACGACATGCAGCTGGCCAAACCGATGGATCGTCTGGTATGTGGCGATGTTGGTTTTGGTAAAACTGAAGTGGCGATGCGGGCAGCATTTGTTGCGGTACAAAACAACAAGCAGGTGGCTGTTTTGGTTCCCACCACCTTGCTGGCACAGCAGCATTATGAATCGTTTAAAGACCGTTTTGCCGACTGGCCGATCCGTATTGAAGTGCTGTCACGGTTTGGTTCAAGCAAATCCCATAGTAAAACCATTGAAGACCTGGCTGATGGTAAAGTCGATATTGTGATTGGTACGCATAAAATTTTGCAGCAGAATATCCAGTTTAAAAATCTGGGCCTGATGATTGTCGATGAAGAGCATCGTTTTGGGGTACGTGATAAAGAACGTATTAAAGCCATGCGTGCAGATGTCGATATGCTGACTCTCACCGCGACGCCAATTCCACGAACTTTAAATATGGCCTTTAGCGGGATGCGCGACCTTTCGATTATCGCTACACCGCCTGCACGTCGTCTGGCTGTGAAAACCTTTGTACAGGAACAGACCAGTGAGTCGGTTAAAGAAGCCATTCTGCGTGAATTGCTGCGCGGTGGACAGGTATATTTCCTGCATAATGAAGTGGATACCATTGAGCGCACTGCTGAAAATATTCGTGAACTGGTGCCTGAGGCCCGGGTGGCGGTTGCTCATGGCCAAATGCGGGAACGTGAACTGGAGCAGGTGATGCAGCAGTTCTATCATAAAGAATACAATGTGCTGGTCTGTTCAACCATTATTGAAACCGGGATTGACGTTCCCAATGCTAATACCATTTTAATTGAACGCGCTGATAAGCTGGGACTTGCCCAGTTGCACCAATTACGGGGCCGTGTCGGACGTTCACACCATCAAGCTTATGCCTACTTGCTGGTACCTTCAATCAAGGGGTTAAAGGGAGATGCAGAGAAACGTCTGGATGCGATTCAGCGCGCATCGAATTTAGGGGCCGGTTTCATGCTGGCGACGGAAGATCTGGAAATTCGTGGAGCTGGCGAGCTTTTAGGTGAGCAACAAAGTGGCTCCATGCAAGCGATTGGTTATAGCCTGTATATGGAAATGCTGGAAAAGGCCACCAAAGCCATCCAAAAAGGCAAAACCCCGAATTTCGATGCACCATTGTCCCTGATTGCGGAAATCAATCTACATATGCCAGCCTTGATTCCAGATGAATATCTGGGAGATGTGCATCAGCGCCTATTGTTCTATAAACGCATCAGTAATACCGATACCCAGGAAAAACTCGATAATATCCGCATGGAGCTGATTGACCGGTTTGGTGTGCCACCGCAGCCAGTGAAGCAGTTATTTGCTGTGCATCAGATTCGTTTGAAAGCTGAGCAGCTGGGCATTACCAAAATTGATATCAGTGCTAACGGTGGTCATATTGAATTTTCACCAGAAACACCAGTACAGGCCATCAGTATTATTCAAATGATGCAAAAACATCCGACCTTTTTCCGCATGGATGGCGGGCAACGCCTGAAAGTCATGGTCATGCTGGAAGATTATCAAAAACGTATCCAATTTATTATCGATTTATTGGACAGTTTATTGAAAGAAATTCATTGATTTGACAGGGAGTGCATAAGATTTATGCACTCGCTTTGCAATTTGTGCAGATTTTAAAAAATCGTGAGATGAAGCGCTTGATTTTTTAAAGAAATTTATTAAATTCGTGAATGTTCATGCGTTCATTGCAAATAGTGGTTTATTTGTAATGAAACACATTGCATAGAATATTCACGCCCCATTGGATGTGATAGTATTAGCCATCATTCTAATTTTGCATAATTTATAAAGATATGTTTAGTTTGCATCCACAACTTGCTCAAGATACTTTTTTTGTAGGCGACTTTCCACTGTCAACATGTCGTTTAATGAATGATATGCAATTTCCGTGGCTCATATTAATTCCACGCGTGCCGGGCGTGAGCGAATTATATGAATTAAGTCAGGCTGACCAGGAACAGTTCCTGCGTGAATCGAGCTGGTTATCGAGTCAGCTTGCACGCGTATTCCGCGCAGACAAAATGAATGTGGCCGCTCTTGGGAATATGGTTCCACAATTGCATTTTCATCATGTCGTGCGCTATCAAAATGACGTGGCTTGGCCAAAACCAGTATGGGGTACTCCAGCTATTCCTTATACCAATGAAGTTCTTGCACATATGCGTCAAACCTTGATGCTCGCATTGCGTGGTCAGGGTGATATGCCATTTGACTGGCGTATGGATTAATTCCAAGCCATTGAAAGCCATAGTATGGAATTTATGGTGTCAAGACTCGAATCAGGAGTGATTGAGTGTCATTAGACGACTGGATTAGAAAAGAACCCAGACAATTTGAGTATTTCCATCGTTTGATGGGATATATGATGTTGTCTTTACTCGTTACTGTCTACCATTACACGGCTTCTGACACCCAATACCAGATTTATATTCCTTTTTTCCTGTTGTTCATTTTTCTGATTACGCCAAGATTATCGACCTGGCTGCAGTATCGTTATAATTCCAATATAAAACGCAGTGTCTTGTTTATTACCGATGTAGTTGTTATTTCGGTTATTTTATCTGCTATTCATTTAAACCTGGTTCTGACTTTCATTTCACTGTTTGTCATTTTATATACCGCAATCACCAACAAGATTTCTTTTTTAGCTGTGTCATTGGCAAGCCTGATTGGAATCGCAAATTTTTATCTGTGTAATATTCTGATTTTTGGTTTTGGTGAGTATTTTGAACAAACCACTGGTGAGTTAACCGTTTTAGGTTTTATCTGTTTAATTACTTTTTTTGGTGTGGGTAGTTTTTATCAAAGCAGCCAGATTCAACATATCAGTAATCGTCGAACCTATTATTACGATCAAATGAATCGTTATATGGAGTTCGCAAATCAGCTGAGCCGATATGCACCTGTGCAGTTGTGGCAATCGATCATGAAAGGTGAGTCGGAAGCCAAAATTGAATACAAACGTAAGAAAATGACCATTTTCTTTTCAGATATTCAAGGTTTTACCGAACTTTCAGAAACGCTTATTCCAGATGATTTGGCATTCCTGCTCAATGACTATTTAAGTCATATGACTGAAATTGCCAAGCAGTATGAAGCGACTGTCGACAAGTTTATGGGTGATGCGATCCTGATTTTCTTTGGTGATCCAATCTCGCAAGGGGTGGAGCAAGATGCCAAAACTTGTCTAGACATGGCAATTGATATGCGTCAACAAATGAAACTGCTGCGTGAACGCTGGATCAAGATGGGCTATCCGGCTTTGCATATCCGTATGGGGATTAGTACTGGTTATTGTCACGTAGGGAACTATGGCGCAGCACATCGTATGGCATATACCATTGTTGGACGTGATGCCAATCTGGCAGCACGGCTGCAAAGTGCGGCAGCAGTCGATGAAATCCTGATTTCAGATGAAACCTATAATTTAATTAAAAATGACTATTTATGTGCGCCGAAAAAACCTATTACGCTTAAAGGGATTCACGGTCCGGTAAAGACCTGGCAAGTTATGGAAAAATATACCTCGCGTAAATTGGATTATCAGCGCTGGTTTGATTATGAGTACAAGGGTTTCCATTTGTTGCTGAATCTGGATGAGGTTCAAAATTATGAATATCCAGAGTTGATCCAAGTTTTGGAAAAGATGATTAAGCGGATTCAAAAACAGCAAAAATTGACCAACTCAGAAGGTATTGTTCGACTCAATCTGGAAGATGTGATTGAAGATGAGAAGGACGAGCAATACCACTAAAAATCATGATTGAGATGATGTTTACAGATAAAAAAACCACGCGATTGCGTGGTTTTTTATGAGCGAAAATCTTAATGATTTTCTGAGGCGTGATTGATGGTATATTTGGGAATTTCGACTTCCAAATCTTCATCGACAATTTTCACTTGGCATGAAAGGCGTGAATCCGGTTCCAGACCCCAGGCACGATCTAGTAAATCTGCTTCTACATCTGTCATTTCTTCGAGGCTGTCAAAACCTTTGCGAACTACGACATGACAGGTGGTACAAGCACAAGACATATCACATGCATGTTCAATCTTGATACCATTTTTTAACAGGCTTTCGCACAGGTTGGCATCCTGTTCAACTTCGAACTCGGCACCATTAGGGCAAATTTGCGCATGTGGAAGAACTTTAATACGTGGCATAATTTTTTCCTGTTTATTGGTCCGAGTTTGACCAGTCATCAAGTTTAGTGCCTTTCAAAGCTGCATCAATATGTTGGTTCATGCGTGCAGCAGCAAAAGCATCACTGTGTATTTTAAGCTGTTCTACAGCTTGTTCAATCGCTTTAATATCGGTGGTTTCGAGTTGAGCCTCAAGTTGAGCTTTGGCTTGATTTAACGATACTAACTGTTCAGCAGTTAATAGCTGGGCATCCACTTTTAGGGCTTGTTCCAGTGCTTCCAGCTCACGTTTTGCTTCAACCTTGGTTTCTTGCAAATGACGAAGATGTTTATCTTCTTCCGCATATTTGAAGCCATCAATCAGTAAGCGTTCGGTATCGGCATCAGATAAACCATAAGAAGGTTTAATGTCGATTTGAGCATGTACACCAGACGTGGTTTCCTTGGCAGCAACAGTTAACAGGCCATCGGCATCAACCTGAAAAGTGACTTCAATACGTGCCTGACCGGCAGTCATTGGCGGAATGCCATGCAAGACAAAGCGACCCAAACTACGGCAGTGTTCCACCAGATCACGTTCACCTTGTACCACATGAATCAACATGGCAGTCTGGCCATCCTGATAAGTAGTGAATTCCTGACGACGCGCCACAGGAATGGCCGTATTGCGTGAGATTAAACGCTCCACCAGACCACCCATGGTTTCCAGACCGAGTGATAAAGGGGTAACGTCTAATAACAATGAACCATCTTTGGAGTTGCCAATGAGCTGATTCGCTGTAATAGAGGCACCAATTGCGACCACCTCGTCCGGGTTGATGGTGCATAGCGGTTCCTGATTGAAGACTTCACGAACAGCCTTTTGCACCGCATAAGAGCGAGTAGAACCACCTACAAGCACGACATTTTTAATGTCATCCAGTTCAAGTTTGGCATCACGCATCACGCGTTTACATACGCTGATGGTTTTGTCTAAAGCAACTTTAATGATGTCTTCAAATGTAGCACGGTCTAAAGTCAGAGCCTGATCTAAAACTTTCAGTTCAACTGACTCGGCATCTGACAAGGCTTCTTTTGCTTTACGTGCAGAAACAATAAAATGTGCATATTCGGCATCATCTAAGGTTTCAATATTCAGTTGTTTTTTAGCCCATTTCACAATTAGGCGATCCAGGTCATCACCACCTAAAGCAGTATGTCCGCCAGTCGCTAAAACTTCGAATACACCTTGGGAAAAACGCAGGATAGATACGTCAAAAGTACCGCCACCCAGGTCATAAATCACATAATTTTGATCGTGAGCGAGATTGGTTTCCTGGTCTAGGCCATAAGCCACAGCCGCAGCAGTAGGCTCATTCAGTAGACGTAAAACATTTAAACCGGCCAGTTGGGCAGCATCACGTGTTGCCTGACGTTGTGCCTCATCAAAATAGGCTGGAACAGTGATTACCGCACCATTCACTTCATTTTTTAAACTGTCTTCAGCACGGTCTTTCAGCTGTTTTAGAATTTCTGCAGAAATCTCGACAGGAGTTTTACGGCCTTGTGCAGTTTCAAAAGCAGGCATCTGATTGTCTTCACCCACCAAAGTGTAAGGGTGCTGGAATTTGATGTCTGTTTTCGAGCGTCCCATAAAACGTTTCACGGAGACAATGGTGTTTTTAGGATCTGTAGTAGTAAACGGCTTGGCTTCATCACCATAATGGGTGGTGTTATGGCTGTAGTGAACAATAGAGGGAAGTAACACTCGGCCTTGTTCGTCGTTCAGAACTTTAGCTTTACCGGAAAGTACTGTGGCAACCAATGAATGCGTAGTACCCAAGTCGATACCAATTGCAATGCGGTGTTCATGCGGTGCACTTGATTGACCGGGTTCTGCAATTTGCAAGAGAGCCATTGTGTTACATCCTTAGAACTAAAAATTAAAAAATAAAATTAAAGCGAATTAAAAATCATCATCTAAATCAAAGCTGTCATCATCCAGAAAACGATCTTCAGCCTTGTCGATGTCAGCCATGACTTTAACAAAGAAACGCAATTTACGAACGGTATCGCGAGCTTCGCCCCAGTCTTCATCTTCATAGTCGATTTTGAATTCACGGACCAAACCGTCAATCCATTGCTGAACTTCATGCTTTAATGAAGTCAGTTCCTCAGCTGATGCAGCTTCATCCAGCTGTTCACGAATTTCCAGTGCAGACTGTAAAAACTCGAAATCTCCAATCGATTGATCCAGATGATAATCTTGTTTTTTAAGACTCAAGAGATAAGCAGCGCGGCTATCAACATTGGATAAAGCCTTAAATGCTTGGTTGATCTCGCTCGATTTAATCAGCGCTTGATCTTTGTCTTCGGCTTTATCTGGATGATATTGTTGCTGCAACTTTAAAAATTCAGTTTTTAACGCTGCCAAATCAATATCGAGTGCTACAGGGAGGTTGAACAGCTCAAAATGATTCATGGGAGATTGGATCCGCGATAGATATGCAAAAGTGACTGCTGTAAATGCAATTAAAACAGTGCATTTTACACTGTTTTAATCACAAAAAGAGAGGGAGTGGTGTGGTTAAACGGTGAAAGATTCACCACAGCCACATTCGCCTTTTTTATTCGGGTTGTTAAATTCGAAGCCTTCATTGAGACCGTTTTTCACGTAGTCCATCTCCATACCTTCAAGATAAACCAGGCTTTTCGGGTCAACAAAAACTTTAACACCAAACTGCTCGAACATCTGGTCATGGGTATCGATTTCATCGACGAATTCGAGTACATAAGCCAAACCAGAACAGCCTGAAGTTTTCACCCCAACGCGAATGCCTTCACCCTTACCGCGATTCTTTAGGTAATTGCTGATATGAGTTGCAGCATTTTCAGTTAAATGGATCATGAAAACTCCGTTAATCTTTGATCAAAAACTCGAAACACTTAAGCTTTTGTTTTTTTGCTGCGATAGTCTTCAACAGCAGCTTTAATCGCGTCTTCAGCCAGTACAGAACAGTGTACTTTTACTGGAGGTAAAGCAAGCTCGTTAGCAATATCAATATTTTTGATCGCCTGAGCTTCGTCCAGAGTTTTACCTTTTAGCCATTCAGTCACAAGCGAGCTAGATGCAATCGCAGAACCACAACCATAAGTTTTAAAGCGTGCTTCTTCAATCACACCGTCATCATTCACCTGAATCTGAAGACGCATGACATCACCACAAGCCGGTGCACCTACCATACCTGTACCAACATTTTCAGCATTTTTGTCTAAAACGCCAACATTACGAGGGTTTTCGTAATGATCAATTACTTTTTCGCTATAAGCCATGATGCTTCTCCAAACCTCGGGGTCAGCCTTAAGATTAATATGGGGATGAAATTACGTTTATCAATGAGATAGCTTTAAATTTTAAAGCTATCTCCATGTCATGAATCAGTGTTCAGCCCATTCAACAGTGGAAAGGTCGATACCTTCTTTATACATATCCCAAAGCGGAGAAAGTTCACGTAATTTCTCAACAGCAGCTTTAGTGATTTCAAGAACGTGATCGATATCCTCTTCAGTGGTATATTTACCGAAGCTGAAACGGATTGAACTGTGAGCAAGTTCGTCAGAAAGACCGAGCGCACGAAGTACGTAAGATGGCTCAAGTGTTGCAGAAGTACATGCTGAACCAGAAGATACAGCTGCATCTTTCAATGCCATCATCAATGATTCGCCTTCAACAAAGTTAAAGCTGACATTCAGATAGTTTGCAACGTTGTAAGTAGGATGACCGTTTAAGAATACTTGTTCCAGACCTTGTAAACCGTTCCATAATTTATCACGGAGGATACGTAAACGGGCTTGTTCAGCTTCCAGATTTTTGCCTGCAAGTTCAAATGCTTCACCCATACCTACGATTTGGTGGGTTGCAAGTGTACCTGAGCGCATACCTCGTTCATGACCGCCACCATGCATTTGCGCTTTAAGGCGTACACGTGGTGACCGACGAACGAATAACGCACCGATACCTTTAGGGCCATAAATTTTGTGAGCAGAGAAACTCATTAAATCAACTTTTAAAGTTGAAAGATCAATCTCTACTTTACCTGCAGCTTGAGCCGCATCAACGTGGAAGAAAATTTTCTTGGCACGGGTAATTTCACCGATAGCTGCAATGTCAGTGATGGTACCAATTTCGTTGTTGACCATCATCAGGGAAACAAGAATGGTATCTGGACGAATAGCTGCTTCAACCATCTCAGGCGTAATTAAACCTGTTTGTGGTTGTGGCTCAAGATAGGTGATTTCAAAACCTTCTTCTTCTAATTCACGGCAAGTATCTAAAATTGCTTTGTGTTCAATTTTACTGGTGATGATGTGTTTGCCTTTAGACGCGTAAAACTGAGCCACACCTTTGAGTGCCAGGTTATCAGATTCTGTGGCACCTGAAGTCCAAACAATCTCGCGTGGATCTGCTTTGACCAAGTTCGCAACTTGTTCACGTGCATATTCTACTTTTTCTTCAGCCTGCCAACCGTAAGCATGAGAACGAGATGCAGCATTACCGAAAGTACCGTCGAAAGTTAAGCACTCCATCATGCGTTCTGCAACTTGAGGGTCTACAGGAGTGGTTGCTGCATAATCAAGATAAATCGGACGTTTCATGTCAAATACCTGTAACCGATAAAAGGGCTGAATCAAATGATGCTGTATTTTGGCGAATGGAAACGGTTTGAACGTTGTCTCGTGCGACCAGGTCAGCAAGGCTGATTTTTGCTAAATAATCGGCAATGTGGTGGGAGAGTTCTTGCCATAAATCATGAGTCAAGCACATTGCACCATTCTGGCAGTTACCTTTATGATCACAACGTGTTGCATCAACTGCTTCGTTTACAGCTTCAATAATTTCTAATACTGTGATTTCTTCAGCGCTACGAGCCAGGTGATAACCACCGTTGGCCCCACGAACACTAGAAACTAAGCCGTGGCGCTTTAATTTCGCAAATAACTGCTCAAGATAAGCAACAGAAATACTTTGACGAGCTGCAATTTCAGCAAGCGTAATCGTTTGTTCAGTTGGCTGCAAAGCTAAATCAAGTAGAGCAGTCACTGCGTAACGACCGCGAGTAGTAAGACGCATGATTCGATACACATATTAAGACTAGATGAGTTGATTTTATGAATCCTGACTAAAATAGTCAAGTTTTTTATTGGTCTTTAAATTATTTTGTTTTATAGGAAAATTATATGTTTAAACAATCCAGTAATTATATACTAATAACGCTACTAATAGCACGATAATTAGACTAAAAGTGACATTCACTCTTTTTTGTTTTTGTTGCATACGTCGAATGCGATTCTTATATTGTTTGACTTCTACCTCTAAGGTATTGATCTTTGAACGTTGCTGGTCAATTTTTTCTAATAGGGGAGCAATACGCTTTTTGGAAGAAATAACTTCCTGTCCATCAGCGGGTTGGCTGAGCCACTGTTTCCAGTCGGATAAAACTTTTGGAAAGCTGAACAGCAAGCTTAAATCTCGAAACTCATCTTTTAAGGTGCTGTCACCATCAATACGCATTTTTTTTATACTGCGGCGATTGGCAAAGACAAATACTTTAATTAAATCCATGAGGGTAGTGCGGATATCCAGATCGACTACTTTCTCGGGAGCTTTGCTGTCAAAGAGTATGCCTTGTTCAGTGAAAACAACATAAAAATCGAAATAAGGCAAATAGCTGTTAATTTTAATGGTGATTTTTTGGTCTATAAATTTTTTAGCCTGCAAGCCAACGACCCGATCATGTTTTAAGATGAAGGTAAAGATTGTTTCTAAGACAATCATGGTCATTGTGAGCAACAAATGCGGTTGATTCTGACCTTGTTGCGATTCACTCATAAAACTTAATCCTTACCTGAAAGGAGCATCCCATGCTCGAAAATGTATTTCAGGACTTATAACAAATATATTAATCTTGCTTTGTAGAACAGTTTAGCAAATCGATCAAGTATTTAATTTGCTATTATAGCTGTATTTTTTGAGTAATTATATTTAAGTTGTATAGAAAGTAGGCTAGGAGATGGCAGGTATGCATAAATCAAAAACAGATCAAGAGATTGATCAACTAAAAAATGAAAATCCTGATAAAACAAAGAATAAATTACGTTCAGGCCGTAAGTCGGGTCTGGATTTTCGTAAATATACTCAACAAATATGGCTTGCGGGTTTGGGTGCTTTTTCACGTGCAGAAGAGGAAGGAAACAAACTCTTTGACTCTTTAGTCAAGGTGGGGGAGGAGCTGGAATCTAAGACCACTGAAATTGCCGATCAAACCGTAGAAAAAGTCTCGGAAAAAGCCAAAGAATCGGTCAATGATACCAAAGATAAGGTTGAAAAATTGCTCGACCATAGTGTTAACCATTCTTTAAACAGAATTGGTTTGGTCACGGTAAAAGATATTCAACATTTAGAAAGTCTCATATTACAATTACATAATAAGGTCGATTGTCTTATTGAAGAAAATAAAATACTCAAGGCACAAATATTAAAAAAATGAAACTTTTTGGCTTTTTCTGCATTTTTCAACAATTTTTTTCGCAATTATTTTCTAGAAAAGCCTATTCAGAGTATTGCGTTTTGCCCCAAAGCATTGATATAAAGGTGTTATGGAATCCTTAGACCTTAAATAAACGATATTAAGAGGACGTAATCTTCATGAATAAATCAGAATTAATCGATGCAATTGCAGAGAAAGGGGGATTGTCTAAGACTGATGCAGGTAAAGCCTTAGATGCAACTATTGCTTCAATTACTGAAGCACTTAAATCTGGTGATACTGTTACACTTGTTGGTTTTGGTACATTTAACGTTAAAGAACGTGCGGCACGTACAGGTCGTAACCCGCAAACTGGTGCAGCTTTAGAAATTAAAGCAAGCAAAGTACCAAGCTTTAAAGCAGGTAAAGGTTTAAAAGATTCTGTAGCTTAATCTTTTTGAAAGCCTATCAACGCGCCCTATATGGCGCGTTTTTTATTAATAATGCCGATTTACAGTCTGAACGCATTCATTCAAAGCAGGTTTTCGGGTAAAATCGCCCACAAATAAAATATTGGAATACTTATGGAATCTTTTCGTAAAGTTATTAAAGGTTGGTTGGGCAAAGCTTTGCTCATTTTGTTTTTGACCCCTTTAGCACTTGTAGGTATTGAAGGATATTTTAGCGGTGGAAAATCTGAAGACACGGCAAAATTGGTCAATGGCCAAGAAATTTCTAAAAAAGAATTAGAATCGCTGAGCAAAACATTTAAAGAACAATACCTGGCTTATGCCAATGGCGACGAAACTTTACTGAATCAATCTTTTATCGAAAATAAGGCGATGGAGAGTCTGGTTGCTCGTACCTTATTATTACAACAAGCGGAAGAGTTGGGTATTTCTTTGAGTGATGCACAAATTGAACAAATGATTGCCCAGCAACCGAGCTTTCAGGAAAGCGGTAAGTTTTCTGAAGCCTTATATTCAAATTATTTACGTTCAGTGGGTATGACCAGTCAGGCTCTGATTGCAAACTTGCGTAAAGACCATGCCTTAAAAATGGTGACGTCAACATTTATGGATTATGCATTGGTGAGCAAGCTTGATATT
The DNA here is from genome assembly GCF_013420235.1 of Acinetobacter sp. YH01022. Classification (NCBI taxonomy): domain Bacteria; kingdom Pseudomonadati; phylum Pseudomonadota; class Gammaproteobacteria; order Moraxellales; family Moraxellaceae; genus Acinetobacter; species Acinetobacter sp. YH01022. The sequence goes on from NZ_VOYP01000012.1 coordinate 27,865, forward strand.
CAACAAATTGCCAATTTGCAAACTGAACAACGCACCTTGCATCTTGCCAGCATTAAACTGGATGAATACAAGAAAAATATCAAAGTCACACCTCAAGATATTGCTGCTTACTACAACAAGCATCAAAATGCATTTAAGCAGGTAGCCAGTGTGGACGTTGATTATGTTGTGCTCACACCAGCCAATGTTGCACCAGCGAATACTCAAGTGACAGATGCTGAATTGCAGCAAGCTTATAGTGCATTTGTTGATGCACAAAAGAAAAATGCTCAGCCATTGGTAAAACATATTTTAATTACCGTAGATACCCGTTCAGATGCTGAAGCGAAAAAATTGGCCACTGAAGTCGCTGCGAAAATTAAAGCAGGTATGTCTTTTGCCCAAGCGGCGGCACAGTATTCAGATGATACTGAATCGAAGACCAAGGGTGGTGTGGTAGAAGCTTATGCCAAAGGTGTGTTTGGTGATGCATTCGATCTAACTGTTGCTTCTTTAAAACCAGCCCAAGTTTCAGCACCGGTTAAAACCCAGTATGGTTATCATTTAATTGAAACAGAAGCAGCCGCTTTGAAGTTACCTTCATTTGAAACTGAAAAACCACGCCTGTTAGCAGAGTTGCAAAAGAACAAAACTGCGAATTCATTTTCAGATGCTGTAAATAGCCTGAATGAGTTGGTTGTAGGTAGCGATGCGCTGGATGTGGTGGCTCAGGAAGTTAAGGGTGTGACAGTTCAATCTGTGAAAGGTATGACCCTCTCTACACAGCATCCTGTACTGAGTGATGCCAATGTCAAAGTTAAGCTGTTTAATGATGATGTGAAAAATGGTGATCGCAATGCTTCTAGCAGCATTCAAATGGCAAATGGTAATACCGTTTGGGTGAAAGTGCGTAACTATCATGCAGCTGGAGTACAGACTTTGGCTGAAGCAACGCCACGTGTAAAAGCCAAACTGATTGAACAAAAAGCAGTTGATGCAGCTAAAGCGAAAATCCAGACAGCATTGAATAACTTTAAATCGCAACCGGCTGCTAGCGCTTTGGCACAAAGTCAGATTGCTTTTGAAAGTGCCGGTGTATTTACGCGTTCACAAGGTCTAAAACGTGAGATTGAACGTGCGGCATTCAGTGTTCCTACACCGAAAGCAGGAATGTGGTCGGTCACCACAGCTGCATTGCCTAATGAATTGGTGGTAGTGGCTGTGTCAAATGTGAATAAGGCTACTTCGAATGCATTAACCAATGGACAATTGGGTGAATTGTCCAAGCTGTATCAGCAGCTTCGCGGTCAGCAGGAACTGGATGATTACACGCAATATCTAAAATCACATGCGAAGATTAAGTAATCTTAAGTGAAATAAAAAAACCTGCATGAACGCAGGTTTTTTTATGGCTGAATTTAAAGTTATTCAGCACGGATTTTTAGTTCATAGCCTGAATATTTGCGGATATTAATGACACCGGTATCCAAGATTAGATATTGTCCTTTAATGCCCAGTAATTTGCCACGAATAATCGGTGTTTTATCCAGATTGTGCGACTTGATTTTTTCAGGATATTGCTCGACTGGATAGACAAACTCGCGTGGCAGCTCATCTTCCATGACTTCAATCGTTTCATTGAACTCGAGGTTCTGATTAAATTCATCACGAATGGTCTGAATTTTCGGTGCAAATTCTTCCAGTAGCTGTTCACGTACCTCAATTAAATTGAGCGGTTCAGCTTCGCCTTTTAGCAGTTTACGCCAATCGGTTTTGTCCGCCACCTGTGTTCCAAACATAATTTCCAGTTGGCCTGAGAGACGGCGCGAACCCACTTTCATAATGGGTAATGCCTGTGTTGCCCCCTGATCCAGCCAGCGTGTTGGCATTTGTCCAAGACGGGTAATGCCGACTTTTAATGCGCTTGAATTGGCCAGATAAACAATATGGGGCTGGAAACAGACCTCTTTGGCAAAGCTGTCTTCACGGCAAGTCCCGAGGTGATAATGACAGGTTTCCGGTTTCATAATACACATGTCACAAGACGCTTTGGTTTTGAAACATTTAAAGCAATGACCCTGCGAAAAGGATTTGCTGGTTTTGCTACCACAAGATACACAATAGATATTACCGGTCCATTCAATCTCAATTTCTTGGCCTAAATTGAATGGTAGATCAACTTCTGAACGATCTAGAATAAATTTATATTCAACATTTGCCTTGTGTGTATGTTGATCAGTTACACTAAGGTCCTTAAGACCTGCATGCATTTTATGGCAAATGCCTTGTAGTTCCATACAAAATACTCTCTTCAATAATAAGGATGCAGTTATGGCTGAACAAAATGTCATCACTTCAATGCTAGACGATTTATCCAACGAACAGCCTATCCAAACTGCATTATGTATTGGTCAAAATCTTGCGCAATACGACAATAATCAATCAATTCAATGGCACTATTTTAACGTAACTGAGTTTTTAAATCTGCCTTTTACCCGGCGATATGATCTGGGTTTTGTAGTGATGGATTCACAAGAGCTGGCGGTACTTTCTGATGTGCAGAAGTCTCAGCTGTTAGTGAGATTGCGAGACCTGATGGCAAAACGAATTGTTGTGGTGAGCCGGTTGCAAGATGAAAAATTATTGCGCGCTTTGGGCTTTACCCAGCTCATTGATAAAACCCGTCATGACAGTGATTTTGCATTGTGGCAATTCAATATTTTAACGTATAAGCATGTGCCTGACTGGTTTAACTCCAAATTCTGGGCAAATCCTGAAAACTGGAATAAATTTCGCTGGTAATGTATGGACTTTGATTCTTGCAAATCTTAACAGCAGGAGGAGAGAGTTAGTCGCTATGAGCGAATTCTAATGATTTAATGTCCAATTTGACGCTAGGGTAAGCCAAGATTATTGTGAATTTTCCATGTTAAATAAATTATTGGATTTGGAAATTTTTTTAGCAATATAGTGGGACTTCTTTAGACGGATTAAAATAATCTGCGATTGGAATTCCAGTTCGCCAAATTCAGGCTCGACCTGGACATAATGTAATTGACCAAAACTGTCTCGTACCCGTGCTTGTGCGGAAAATCCCGGACGTGCATTGCCACTGGAAATGGTCGCCAAACGTCCCAGCAGACTGACCTGTTGTTTAGTAAGCGTTGGCTTGATGACCTGGTCAAGACAATGAATCATAAATACAGTGAAAAACACCGCAATGATCAGTGCCGGGATCATCAGATAATAAGCAGGCAAGAATGCCTTCTGCTGTGCAAATACACAAAGTTGCAGAAAATAGCCTGCGAAACTGAAGTTCATCAGTAAAAACACCACAATCAGTGTTTTGGAGAATTTGACATTGAGTAGAGGGGAGTCGGTAAGTTTCTTTGGATAAAGGGTTTTTAGAAACTCAGTCGGACGAATATTAAAGTAATAGCCAATGGTTTCTGCCATGCTGAGTAAAATTAAAGCCAGTAAACTTAAATGAAACGGGATTAAGTTATAGTTTTGTAGAAACTCTAGCATGGCAAATTCCATAAGTTTTATTCTTCTTTCAGGTAAATTCCACCATCAGAATGCACATTAATCTTTACTTTTTCAAGTGATTGCCCTAAGCAGGGACCAGAAATACATTCACCGGTTTCAACCAGAAACAGGGCTCCATGAGTGGAGCATTCAATATATTCCTGATCACGGTCTAAAAACTGGTTTTCCAGAAATTCCAGTTCGACCTGTAAGTGAGGGCAGAGATTCTGATAGGCATAGAATGAACCATCACGCTGGGTAATGAAAATCGTGTCACCATTTGGCGTTTCGTATGAACGTGCTTCACGTTCAGGAATCTCTTCCATCATGGCAATTTTAATCATTATGCACATTCCTTGTGGAAGTTATTTAATAATTCTGCATAACTTTCTACACTCAGGCGTGGTCCAAATTGTGAAACCACTTCACTTGAAATCAAGATTGATAATTCAGCAGCCACTTTAAGGTTTAAACCTGCATTGAGTGCATACAGAAACGCACCTGCAAAGGCATCACCGGCGCCATTGGCATCTACCGCGGTTACCTTGCGGCCGGGAACTTTCAGGATTTGCTCAGAATCGGAAATCAAAGCACCTTCAGCTGATAATGTAATGACAGTGTATTTGCTTTTTAATTGCAATTTAGCCAAAGCTGCTTCAATTGAATCAGTTTCCGTATACATTAAAGCTTCATGATAATTACAAAGCAATAAATCGACACCATCATCCAAAAGTTCATCCAGCCCTTGACGTGCATATTGCACCATTGCTGGATCAGAAAGGGTCAAAGCAATTTTTACCCCATGTGCTTTTGCAATTTCACGGGCTTGTTTAACCGCTTGTCTTGCAGTGTCGCTAGTGGATAAATAGCCTTCAATATACAGCCATTTTGCAGTTTTTAAGGGTTCAAAATTGATTTGTGCTTCACTCAGTTCAGCGGTAATACCAAGGTAAGTTTGCATGGTACGTTCAGAATCCGGACTCACCAGAACCATACATGTTCCGGTCACACCTTCACTGACGGATTGTTCTGCAGTTTGAATGCCGGCATCATTTAAGCCTTTCAGGTAAATCTGACCAAGTTCGTCGTTACCCACGCGGCAAGCATAAAAGGCTGTGCTGCCTAAAGCACTAAATGCAACGGTGGTATTTGCAGCAGATCCACCTGATGCTTGACCTTTGTATACTTGCGTTTCTTTTAAATTATTATATAAATTTGCTTGCGTTTCACCATCAGTCAACTGCATAGTGCCTTTTTGCAAATTTTGTTGAATCAGGAAATCGTCAGAGACTTTAAATTCTTGGTCGATTAATGCATTACCAATTGCAAAAAGATCAACAGTTGTCATGTCTTTCATTCACATTTAAATTAAAACGCTAAGTTTACACCAATGCTCATGATTGCTGTAGATTGATGAATAAAATTCAATATAGAGTCAATTTATTCGTTCAAAATACTATATAGGACAGAATAAGGAAGGTTAGATGAATATCACGATTGATAAAGCTGAGCAATTACCTGAACAAATCAAGGAATTAGCCAAGCAGGCACAGAAAGAAGGATTTCAGTTTGTTGATCGATTGATTGAAGAGTTCGAAAGTGGCAAGAACCGGTTTGATCAACCGGGTGAATTTCTGCTGTTGGGCTATGATGATGACAAGCTTGTGGCTTGTGGCGGTTTAAACCAGCAGTGGAATGAAAATGAAATTGATGCGCGTATTGGGCGGGTGCGTCGTTTTTATGTATTACCGAAATACCGCAAGCATGGTGTGGGCAAGCAACTGTTACAACAGCTGGAAAAAGAGGCACGTGCCAACTTTTCAGCATTGTGCCTGAATACAGATACTAAAAATGCAGCGCATTTCTATCAAAAGCAAAACTATGTGTTTGTAGAAAATCATCCTAACTATAGTTATTTCAAATATTTGATCTAGTTTTTATTTTCACTTGTGACACCGTTAAGTCCGTGTAGGTTTGATGGTGTCATAATGAAGTTATTTTTTAAATGCTATTCATTATTCAGATATCAGTCTAAATTGATAATTAAAAATTATTTCAACACAATCCCTTATTTATTGCATTCATCGCTTTGTTTTCCACTATTTTTTGAATACCTGTCTGACCCTCATCTTGAATTCACTTTTGATAAAGTTACATTAAAAAATTCCGAAATCTGATTGAAATATTCCGTGATTTAAAATGGACCAAAATGCTTGGAATTTGGTAACTGTACAAATCCAAATAGTGCAATATTCAGGTATAATCAAAACCATCTTATAAATATTTAAATGTTGGAGATCACATGACTGTAGATGTCACTGAAACCATTTCTCAAACTGTTCATCCTGCGTTTCAGTTGATACGTCAACACCATGTTGAAGCCCTAGATATTCGGGTGTCTGAATATAAGCATAAAGCCACTGGTGCTATACATTATCATCTGGCCAGTGATCTGGATGAAAATGTCTTTCTTGTTGCGTTTCGTACCCAGCCCATGGATTCAAAAGGTGAGGCGCATATTTTAGAACATACTGCGCTTTGTGGTTCGGAAAAATTTCCGGTCCGTGACCCATTCTTTCTGATGATTCGTCGTTCGCTCAATACCTTTATGAATGCGTTTACTTCAGCAGACTGGACCGCCTATCCTTTTGCCACGCAAAATAAAAAAGACTTCCAGAACCTGCTGGAAGTGTATCTGGATGCTGCTTTTGCTGCCAATTTAAACGAACTTGATTTTGCTCAGGAAGGTATTCGCATTGAGCTGGAAAATGGCGAACCGGTTTATAAAGGCGTGGTCTTTAATGAAATGAAAGGGGCAATGAGTTCTCCTTCAGATCAGCTTTATCATCAATTGGCGCATCATTTATTCCCGCATACTACCTATCATTACAATTCCGGTGGCGATCCTAAAAATATTCCGGATTTAACTTACCCTGAGTTGGTTGATTTCTATAAGTCACATTACCATCCAAGTAATGCGGTATTTATGACTTTTGGCAATGAATCGGCTTATTACTTGCAGGAACAATTTGAAACTTTAGCCTTGTCTAAATTTGAAAAAGGTCAAACCTTACATTCAACACCCGAAACCCGTTTAACTGCACCGCTTGAAGTCACAGAAAGTTATGCTGTAGATGCAGAAGACCTGAAGGATAAAACCTATCACGTGATTTCATGGCTGTTGCCGCAAGCCAGTGATATTAAATTACGCTTGGGGATGCGTCTGGTTGAAGGTATTTTGCTGGAAGATTCAGCTTCGCCATTACGTCATTATCTGGAAACCTGTGGTTATGCCCAGTCTACCGGTCCAATTATGGGTGTGGATGATTCCAACTTTGAAATGACCTTCTTTTGTGGCGTACAGGGTTCAAATCCTGAACATGCCCAGGAATTTAAAGACGGTGTGTTTAAGGTTCTTGAAGAAGTTGCTTCGAAACCGGTTGATGCCGAAATGGTGGATGCGATTTTGCATCAAATCGAATTACATCAGCGTGAAATCAATGGCGATGGCATGCCTTACGGTTTAAGCCTGATTTTAAACGGTTTAAGCAGCGTCATTCATCACAGCGATCCGATTCAGGTCTGGGATGTAGACACGGCGATTGAACAGGTCAAAAAAGAACTTAAAGACCCAATGTGGTTGTCCAACCTGATTAAAGAATATCTGCTGGATAATCCGCATCGTGTACAGATGACTTTGCTGCCGGATGCAACCAAGTCGGCAAGAGAAGCTGAAGCGGAAAAAGCGCGTCTGGCTGAAATTGGTGCCCAACTGACGGATGAGCAAAAAGCAGAAATTCTCAAGCAAACCGAAGCATTAAAAGTCCGTCAGGATACGCCGGATGATTTGAACCTATTACCGAAAGTCGGTCTGGAAGACGTTCCTGCGGACTTGCACATCGTACAAGGTCAATTGCGTGAAATTATCAGCAATAATTTAGACACGCCTTTGAATCTGTATCATGCCGGAACCAATGGCATTTACTATCAACAGGTGTTGGTAAAAATTCCAGATCAGGTGGTTCAGTCGCCATATTTCAATTTACTTTCAATTTTGCTGGGTGAAGTCGGTGCGGGTGAATACGACTATCTGGAACTGCAACAACTGCAAACTGCAGTGAGTGGTGGCGTGGGGATGGGGGCATCTCTACGTTCAAAATATGATGATAAAAACAAGATTAGCGCATGGCTTACGTTGACTACCAAATCGCTGGTGAATAATTTTGAAGCTATCCGCCTGTTGAAACTGGCATTTGAACAACTACGTTTTGATGAAAAAGACCGTATTATTGAATTATTGCAACAGCGTAAAACCCGTTGGAATTCACGTATTTCCGGTTCGGGTCATAGTTATGCCATGCAAATTGCCGGACGTAACCACAGTGCTTTAGCACAACGTGACTATCAAAATACCGGTCTGGGTGCGCTGAACTGGTTAGGTGATTTGGTAAGTAAAATTGAAAGCGATGAAGCTGCTTATGATGCATTAATTGCAGAATTAAAAGCCATTCATCGTTTACTTTTACAGGCACCAAAACAATTCTTGTTGGTGTGTGAAGAACATCAGTCCGATCGTTTGATTGAAGAAGTGCAAGACGTTTGGGACAAGTTAGCTGTTGATAAAACTCCGGTAGAATTAACTCAAATCATCACAGAAAATAGCAATCATGACGAAGCCTGGCTGATTCAAGCCAATGTTCAATTCTGTGCTGCTGCTTATGCTGCAGTAGAGGTTTCTCATCCAGATGCTGCACCTCTCATGGTATTGGCTGCTTATTTGCGTAATGGCTTCTTGCACAGTGCGATTCGTGAAAAAGGCGGGGCGTACGGCGGTGGAGCAAGCTACGATGGTAATGCCTGTTCGTTCCGTTTTTATAGCTATCGTGATCCACGTTTGGCAGAAACTTTTAAAGATTTTGATGCCAGTATTAACTGGTTGCTGAATAGTGAACACAAACCGCATCAACTTGAAGAAGCAATCTTGGGCTTAATTGCAAGCATGGATAAACCGGGTTCTCCTGCCGGGGAAGCCATTACTGCCTGCTATGCATTATTGCATGCACGTACACCTGCAGTGCGCAAGCAATTACGTGCACGTTTACTTGCTGTAACTCTTGATGATTTAAAACGGGTTGCAGAACAATATTTGGTTCAGCAAAAACCGGTGAAGGCTGTGGTTGCACCCGTAGCTAAGCGTGAAGCGCTGCTTGAACTTGGTTTTGATATTAAGCAAGTGAACTAAAGATATCATTTGAGGTAAAACCCTATGGCGTTCAAAACGCTTGAACGCACTACATTGCAACTGAGCATGATCATGCTCAGTTCTTTGTATGCGGCGAGTATTCATGCACAAAAACCAGAATCTCTCATTACACCCGCAAGTCCGGAAGCATGCGTGGCATTAGAGTCCAATGCGGATCGTCTGGCCTGTTATGACACTTTGTTCAAGGTGCCTGAAACAGAAAAAACGGCACTGGTGTCTGAACGTCAGGCAGCCAATCAAATTGCACCTGCACCGACTGAGCCAGAAACGATCAAAGAAAAAATCAGTCATGGGATGAGTAATGTCTTTGCAGTTGAGGGGCCAAAAATTGATCCCAATACGTCTTTGCTGGACAAGCGTTGGGAGCTGTCTTCTGAAAGTAAACTTGGAACCTGGAATATTCGTGCGCACCAACCGGTTTATCTGCTTCCAGGATTCTGGACTTCGGATAAAAACGAACGTCCTTTCAGTCCGAATGAAAATAACACGGTACAGGTGGGTGATGAGCAAAACCTGAAATCGATGGAAGCGAAATTCCAGTTGTCTTTAAAAACCAAAGCAGTTGAAAACCTGTTTGGTGATAATGGAGATATCTGGCTGGGTTATACCCAGTCATCACACTGGCAGGTTTATAATGCAGATGCCTCGCGTCCTTTTCGTGAAACCAACTATGAACCTGAAGCCAGTCTGGTATTTCGGACCAATTATGAAATTTTGGGCTTAAATGCACGTTTACTAGGCGTGACCTTTAACCATCAGTCCAATGGCCGTGCCGATCCTTTATCGCGTAGTTGGAACCGTATTATTTTTAATGTCGGTTTAGAACGCGACAACTTTGCATTGATGCTACGTCCTTGGTATCGCATTGAAGAAGATGCAAAAGATGATAACAACCCGGATATTAAAAACTATATTGGTCGTGGTGATTTAACTGCATTCTACCGCAAGAATGATCATGAATTTTCCCTGATGCTGCGTCACTCGCTAAAAGGTGGCGATGATGCGCATGGGGCTATGCAGTTTGATTGGGCATTCCCGATTAGCGGTAAATTGCGTGGTCATTTTCAATTGTTTGATGGCTATGGTGAAAGCCTGATTGATTATAACCATCGGGCCACTTATGTCGGTTTAGGTGTATCCTTAATGAATTGGTATTAAAATTTATCCATGAATGATAAAAAACCACTCTGTATGAGTGGTTTTTTATTGAATCGGGTTTAACCAATTTGAATATCTGCCGGTGGATGTTTTAAACGGCTTTTTTTCGGAGTGGCAATCAGGTAGGCCAGAGTCAGTGGCCCCAAACGACCCGCAAACATCAGTAAGATTAATGCAAACAGACTTGCAGGCTGTAATTCACTGGTAATGCCACGTGATAATCCTACCGTACAGGTGGCAGAAACTGCTTCGAAGAGTAAATCCAGGAAGTTTTTGCTGGGCTCCAGAATAAGAAGCGTAAATAATCCTAAAAATATCAGTATGGCGGTAATGGAAACCACGGCTAAGGCTTTAAATGAGGTGGTTTTAGAAACTGAGTGATTGAATACGGTTAATTCTTCCGAGCGTCGTAAAAAAGTGATCACACTTAAGACCACAATAATAAAAGTACCCACCTTGATACCGCCAGCCGTACTGAGTGAACCGCCACCAATAAACATCAGGATCATGGTGACTAAGGTGGAAGCATCGGTCATGTTTGCCATCTCCAGGCTGTTAAAACCGGATGAGCGCGGAACTGTGGCATGGAACCAGGCATTTAGGGCTTGATCACCCAGGCTCATATTCGCCAGGGTTAGGGGATTGTTGGCTTCCAGTGCCCAAATTACGATAAAGGCAAACAGGTTTAAACCTGCAATGGTAGAGAGTATTAATTTGCTATTGGCACTTAATTTTTTCCAGCGACGAGTGCGCTGGATATCCATCAGCACGACAAAGCCAATTCCACCAATAATATAGAGCATACTAATGGTAAAAGTAATAAAGTAATGGTCTGCAAAACTCATCAAACTATTGGGAAATAGGGAAAAACCGCCGTTATTAAAAGCCGAAACACTATAAAAAGCCGCGTAAAAAAAGGCGCGGGAAAAATCGTATTCTGGCATCCAGGCAATAGTTAAAATCAATGTACCAATCGCTTCAAAAAACAGGGAATATAACAGCACCCCTTTAATGGTGAATGACACTTTAGCCAGGCTGGTTTGACCAATGGTTTCCTGCGCCATCATTTGCTGTTTGAGCCTGATATTGGAAGAAAGGCTCAGTGCAGCCAGTATGGCAAAGGTCATAAAACCCAGGCCGCCGCTTTGCAATAACAGCATAATGACGACCTTGCCAAAGGTGGTATAGGCGTCTCCGACATTGACTACAGACAGCCCGGTAATGGTCACGGCAGACGTTGAAGTAAACAGGGCATTGAGCCAGCTTAATTCACCATGATGTGAAATCGGGAGTTTGAGCAATAAAGTTCCGACAACGATAAAGCTCAAGAAACCCAGTGCCAGTAAACTGGGTGGGCTTAGATTGACCGTATTGGGATTTTTGTTTTGCGCTTGATTCATATTTTATTTAAACCGGGCAGATAGTTTTCTTAATGGTTCAATTTCGCCTTCCACGACTAAGATATCACCTTCTTGCATAATTAAATTAGGATCAATGTTATATGAAACCTCTTTGCCGCGTTTGTGCAGAATCGTTTTAATTTCAGGAACATGACTCATAAGCTGATGAAAACGTTCGCCCTGCTGACTCTTTTTAATTTCAATTTTAACGATGAAATGATTGTCTTCTAAACCCATATAACGACTGACCATCGGGTAGCTTAATGACTGGGCAACCCGGTTACCCATATCTTCTTCAGGATGAATGATTTTATTCACGCCAAGATGGGTCAAAATCATGTGATGGGCTTGTGATTTGGCCTTAGCCCAAATTTTTTTAATCCCCATATTTTTTAGATGCAAAACACATAAGATGCTGGCTTCTATATCTTCGCCAATAGCCACCACCACGGCTTCACAGTTTTGAATATTCAGTTCTTTGAGTACATGTTCATCTGTGGCATCGGCAATGACTGCATGAGTCAGCTGATCAGAAAAGGTTTCTACATATTTTTTATTGCTGTCTATACCAATCACATCATGGTTTAACATGGCTAATTTGGTTGCGACGGTTGCACCAAAACTACCCAAACCAATCACTGCAAACTGTGCCATGTGTTTTTAATCCTAATTCGTTTTCAATTTTTACATCATATTTCAACGACTATGATGCCACTAAATTTTAGAGTTTGCGTGTTAAACTTTAGCTTAAGTATTGAATAACGTCATTCAACTGAATTCTAAACAGGGAATGATTAGCTCAAGATTATAAAACAGCCCATGTGCAGCTTTTGATTGATGTGATTTGTCTAACTATTTTTTTAATAACGAGAGTTAAATGCAAAAAAATAGCCTGTATTCATACAGGCTATTTCAAGTCATGCTAAAAAATTATTTCAAGAATCGTTGATAACCCAAATTGTTGGTAATTTCAGCATATGGATAAGTGATATTTTCCAATGTTTCAATTAAACCATCTGGATTTTGTTTCGCGTCGCTTGCTTCTAAGCCAACCAGTACACGACCTTCCGCCGCGCCGTGGTTGCGGTAGTGGAACAGGGTAATGTTGTGGGTAGGTCCTAAACGTTCCAGGAAAGTCAGTAATGCACCTGGACGTTCCGGGAACTCGACACGGAACAGACGTTCATTTTCAATGTCTGCGTGACCACCGACCAAATAACGAATATGCAGTTTTGCAACTTCATCATCAGACAAATCATCAACATCATATTGCGTCGTCAAGGTGTCATAAATGTCGTGACGTTCTTTTTCGCCACCTTTCAAGCTAATGCCGACAAATACTTGAGCAGCACTAGAAGAGCTGGCACGGTAGTTGAATTCCGTAATATTACGGCCTTGCAGGGCACGGCAGAAATTCAGGAATGAACCTTTTTCTTCTGGAATGGTCACGGCAAAAATGGCTTCTTTCCGTTCACCGAGCTCTGTACGTTCGGCAATATAGCGCAGACGGTCGAAGTTCATGTTGGCACCACAAACAATCGACACCATATTTTTATTTTCCAGACCATGTTCTGCCACATATTTCTTGATCCCGGCAAGTGCCATGGCACCGGAAGGTTCTACAATGCTGCGACATTCGTCATAGGTATCTTTAATTGCTGCACAGATCTCGTCTGTGTTCACCAGTACAACATCCGGTTCAACAATTGAACCCGAGTTGTCTGATTTTTGCAGGCGAATCACATCAAACGGTTTTTCACCAATTTGTGCAACCGCAGTACCGTCAGCAAATAAGCCTACAGAGGGTAGAATTACACGTTCATTGGCTTCAAAAGCCGCTTTTAAACATGCAGATTCATCATATTCCACCGGAATGACTTTGACATGCGGTGCAACATCGCCAAGGTAAGCGGCAACACCGGCAATTAAACCGCCACCGCCAACAGCAACAAATACATATTCCACATCACGCCATTGACGTAAAATTTCATTGGCAATAGTACCTTGACCGGCCATCACCAGTTCATCATCATAAGGCGGAATAAAGGTCATACCATCTTCGGTAGCACGTTGAATGGCATATTTGTTGGCAACATCGAAAGAATCGCCATGCAAGACTACCTCTCCACCCAAACGTTTTACTGCCTGAACTTTAATGTCAGGCGTGGTTTTCGGCATGACAATAATGGCGCGAATTCCCAGTTTTTTACCAGATAGGGCCACACCTTGTGCATGGTTACCTGCTGAAGCCGTAATAACGCCACGTTCCAACTGAGATTTCGGTAATTGACTAATACGGTTATAGGCACCGCGTAGTTTAAAGGAAAAGACAGGTTGTAAATCTTCGCGTTTAAAGCGAATGTTGTTGTTTAGCTTTTCACTAATTCGTGGCGCTGCTTCGAGTGGAGTTTCGATTGCAACGTCATACACCGTTGCTTGTAATATTTGTCGAACCAAACGAGACAGCATGTTAATTTTCCATCTAACAGTTTAAAATAGGTCTTTATTGTAACAAACCCCCGTACATTTGGGCTGTTAAATCAGCAACAAATGTCAAAAAATAGTTGAGCCAAGTTATGAGTCTGTATGCTACCCAAGATGAAAAGAAACAAGCTGCCGCAAAAGCTGCTTTAAAGCACTTGCCTAAAGGCGGGATTTTGGGTGTAGGTACAGGAAGTACTGTGAACTTCCTCATTGAATTATTGCCAGAATTGCAACTGGAAGCTGCGGTTGCCAGCTCTGAAGCAACAGCACAGCGCCTTAAAAAATTAGGTATTGAAGTGGTCGATATGAACTCTGTAGGCGGCTTGGATGCTTATGTCGATGGCGCGGACGAAATTGACCGTCATATGCATATGATCAAAGGCGGCGGTGCTGCATTGACTCGTGAAAAAATCGTGGCATCGATTGCAAAGAAATTTGTCTGTATCGTGGATGATTCGAAATGGGTAGAGCAATTGGGTCGTGATTTCCCGCTGCCTGTAGAAGTTATTCCAATGGCGCGTTCTGCGGTAGCACGTAAAATTGTAAGCTTGGGTGGCGATCCGGTTTATCGTGAAGGTGTAGTGACAGATAACGGCAATGTGATTTTAGATGTGCATAATTTGAATATCTTAAATGCGTTGGAACTTGAAAAAACCATTAACAACATTCCGGGTGTGGTGTGTAATGGTATTTTTGCTTTGAATAAAGCGGATATTGCTGTAGTTGCAACAGACAACGGTATTGAAGAGCGTACTGCGGTTTAATTAAACTTTCTAGAAAAATCCCTCTAAATCTCCATTTCTTAAAGGGAAACTTTAAAGCCCCTCTTTGTAAAAGAGGGGGTTTGGGGAGATTTTAAAAGAACAAAATGACCCTAAACGACCTACCTGAAATCCAGATTGTCCGTCATTCGCGAGCGAAGAATTTACGCTTACGTGTTGAACCGACTCAGATCCGTTTAACTGCGCCGGTACTTTGCAGCAAACGACAAATTCAAAATTTTATAGATCAGTCTGAGCAATGGCTCATTCAAACTTGGCAGAAACAGCAAGAAAAAATTGTTCAAATAGACAAAACTTTACCGAATGAATTACAGCTGTTTAATTTAGATCAGCCTTTACAGATCATTTATCAAAGCCAAAAGCATGGTTTTATTTTTGATGATGAAAATTTAAAACTTTTGATCAGTGATCGTCAGCCTGAACAATATTTAAAAGCGTTTGTAATCGCCTATGCAAAGCAGCATCTTCCGCTTTATTTGGGGGGTGTGAGCCAAGAAAGTAATTTGAGTTTTGGCAAATGTGCGATTCGGCAGCCTAAAACACGATGGGGAAGTTGTACATCGAAACATGACATTATGTTGAATAGTGCTCTGGTATTGTTTCCTAAAAATATCGTACGTTATGTTTGTGTGCATGAGTTGGCGCATACCCAGCATTTTGATCATAGTCCAAGATTTTGGGCGAAAGTTGCAAAGCATGATGCCAATTATCAGCAGCATCGCAAAATTTTAAAAACTAATCCAATGCTGTATTGGTGGTGCAATTAAACTAATTGGGTTGATATACAGCATCACTTAAACATTACTCGGGTCATATTTTTAAGACTGTTTTAAATAGATGATTTTGAATTTCTAAACTGCTGTGAGCTGTGAATAGCGGAATAGAGAAGAGTCTTTGAGAATTCATTTCAACATTTAGATAAAATTGAAGTTAAATATTTTTTATCATTCTTACTCGGAAAATAGCCTAAGCGAATTAAATATTTCATATCTGTAAATTCAGTTAAAATAAACTATAAAAATTAGAATTTTGCTTAAACTAAATTGGAATAAATTTGCGCTAAGTTTGCTGATTTTGTATGTGTACTCCAGCATTATTCCTCTATTATTTAATTTTTATGCTGAGCATTCTCTACCCCATTTTATTGGATCGTTTTATTTGTTATTGCACTGTTTTGGAGTATGGAAGAACCAGTTTCAAAATTCTAGCGACTACAGGAGTAATACTTGGGGTGACTGGGCTATCTACTATTAGAGATGTGATTGTATTCTTTGCTTTTCCGGGATTTTTATTTGCTGTCTACCTGTGTTGCCGAAGCTGGAAAGAGCTAAGTTCACAAACTGGAAACAGGACTGAGGAGCTAATCCAAAATTTATAAAAAAACATCAATCCTTTGAGAAATGGTTTAGAAAACCAAAACTTCCTGTCATACTACGCAGTTACGAAATGGACACTTTAGATTTGAGGTAGTGATCGTGATTACTGTTGGTATTGTCGGTGGTACAGGTTATACAGGCGTTGAATTGTTGCGTCTTTTACTACGACACCCAAATGTACAGGTTAATGTACTGACATCACGTACCGAAAAAGGTCGCCGTGTCGATGACATGTTCCCAAGCTTGCGCGGTCATACCGATCTTGAATATTCAGATTTAAACATTGATGAACTGAAAAAATGCGATGTGGTTTTCTTTGCAACCCCTCATGGTGTAGCAATGAAACATGCAGCAGAACTTGTTGCAGCAAATACTAAAGTCATCGACTTGGCGGCGGATTTCCGTTTGCAAGACTTGGAACAATTTGAAAAATGGTATGGTCTTGAACATGCCTGCCCAGATATTTTAAAAGATTCAGTTTACGGTTTGTCCGAACTGAATCGTGACAAAATTAAACAAGCCAATGTAGTGGGTAACCCTGGGTGTTATCCAACTACAGTTCAGTTAGGCTTGGCACCATTATTTAAACAAACTGAAGCATTGGTGAAACCGGAAAGTATTATTATTGATGCAAAATCCGGCGTATCTGGTGCAGGGCGTAAAGCCAGCCTAGGTATGATTTATTCTGAAAATGCCGATAACTTTAAGGCTTATGGCGTTGCAGGTCATCGTCATCATCCTGAAATTGTGGAAGCATTGGAAAATATTTCCGGTCTTAAAGATGTATTTAATCACATTTTATTTGTACCGCATTTAGTTCCTATGATCCGCGGTATGCTGAGTACCATGTATGTGGACTTAACTGATGCAGGTGATGCTACCGATTTGCAAAGCTTGTATGAACAATTCTATGCCAATGAACAGTTTGTAGATGTAATGCCACCTAACAGCTCACCTGAAACACGTTCGGTACGCGGTGCCAACCAGCTTCGAATTGCCTTGTATAAACCACAGCCTAAAAAACTGGTTGTGCTCTCTGTACAAGACAATTTGGTGAAAGGTGCGGCAGGACAGGCGGTACAAAATATGAACCTGATGTTTGGCTTTGCTGAGAATGCAGGTCTTGCAGGTATTGGCTTATTACCATAAAAAACGTTTTTCGACTTCACACACATTTGGATTTGGATTTAAATGTGTGTTTTGAATGAATCAAAATAAGAGATGACGATGCCGAATTCTGACTCAAATACTCCGTCACAACTGAATTTCCTCAGTAAAAAACCTTTTCTAAAGGGTAATTTACCGCTGGCAATTGGTGCGGCCATTCTTGTTCTGGGAAGTGGTTTGCTGGGCTATTCAGTTGGGCATCGGCAAGGTTTGACTGTGGTTGGCTATGAGGCGGATGCCGAACAGCTGGTCGAAGTAGTGCAAAAGCAAAAAGCCAGCCTGGAAATGCTGAATAAAAATTTGAATCTGGCAGTACAGGAGCGTGATGTTGCGGTCAGTAATTCAAATGATTTGTTTACTGCTTTGAATCAGGCACGTGAAGATAAAAGTCAGGCTGAAGGTTTGAGTGCAATTTACCGTGAAGTGTTGCGTCAGCGTGGTGGTTTAAGCCTGACCATACAAAATATCGGCATTAAACCCTTACCAGAAAATGCCTATGAATATCAACTTGATCTGGTTCAAATCAGTCCGAATAGACGGGGTGTTTCAGGAACTGTGGAGTTGCGTTTAATTCAGGGTACTGAAGTTTTGGTGGTTCCTATGGAAGACAAAAACTTTAACTTTGAAGATTATGAACGTTTAACCGGACGCTGGACCATGCCTAACGGCTTTACACCACAATTCATTGAGGTTCGTTTAACCGGAGCAACAAGTACACCGTTAATTAAGCGCTTTAGTTGGGGACGTGGTAAACCTATAGAGAGTCAATCGGCATTTATTTCTGAAATTCCTCAAGCAGAAGCAAATGCACAATAAATGTGAATTAAAAATCCTATGCGAATGAATAAGCGTCATTATTGTTTAAACACCATCAAAAATTCTTTTCATCAATCGGGATATGTCGACTGGCATATTAGTCCACGCTTAAGTAATGACTCGCAGGATGACGCTGAAGGGGATGTTGCAGTACAAACGGCTCCCCCTGAATTAAAGCGTCCCCCCTTATATGCTGTTGTTTTGATGAATGACGATTACACCCCTATGGATTTTGTAATTGAAATTTTACAACAATACTTTGCTTTGAATCTTGACCAAGCGACCCAAGTAATGCTAACTGTACATTATGAAGGGAAAGGTGTTGCAGGCGTTTATCCACGAGACATTGCGGAAACGAAAGCGAACCAAGTCAATAATTATGCTCGGTCTCAAGGTCATCCATTACTTTGTCAGATTGAGCCAAAAGATTAAGGGGATTACATGCTCAGTCGTCAATTAGAAGTATCATTACGTTTGGCTGTAAGCATGGCTCGTCAAAAGAGACATGAGTTTCTCACGGTTGAACATTTATTGTTGGCTTTACTTGATAATGACTCTGCAGTAAATGCGTTAAAAGCATGTGGTGCGGACATTATCGTTCTTCGCAAGGAACTGGAAGAATATGTTGAGCAACACACCCCTAAATTAAGCGAACATAGTGATCAGGCACCACATCCGACGGAAAGCTTTGATCGTATTCTGCAACGTGCGATTTTCCATGTGCAATCAAGTGGTGGAGATCGAACTGTTGAAGGTGCAGACATTCTTGTTGCGATGTATTCTGAACGTGATTCTTTTGCGGTTTACTTGCTTAAACGTCATCAAATTAATCGTTTAACATTAACTCAATATTTATCGCATGGTACACGTAAAGAAGACGTACAGGCTGAAGAGGAAGTGGAAGAGCTGGATGGAGAAACATCGAGTTCTTCAAATGCAGGCCCACTCGATCTATATACCACTAACTTGAATGCAGAAGCGCAAAAAGGTAAAACCGATCCTTTGATCGGGCGTGAAAAAGAAATTGAACGTGCAGCACAGATTTTATGTCGTCGCCGTAAAAACAATCCTTTGCTGGTTGGTGATCCGGGGGTTGGTAAAACCTCGATTGCAGAAGGACTGGCTTGGCTGATTGTTAATGGTAAAGCACCGAAGCCATTAGCCCATGCAGAAATATATAGTCTGGATATTGGAGCTCTGGTTGCAGGAACCAAGTACCGTGGTGACTTTGAAAAACGCTTGAAACAACTCTTGAATGCGTTGAAAAAGAAACCAGAAGCCGTGTTATTTATTGATGAAATTCACATGATTATTGGGGCTGGTTCAAGCATGGGCAGCACCATGGATGCATCAAACTTAATTAAACCGGCTTTATCGAATGGTTCGTTACGTTGTATTGGTTCAACCACGTTCCAAGAGTATCGCCAAGTCTTTGAAAAAGATCATGCCTTGTCACGTCGTTTTCAGAAAATTGATGTCAATGAACCTTCAATTTCGGAAACCATTGATATTTTACGTGGCTTGAAATCGAAGTTTGAAGATTTTCATCATGTCAAATATGATGATAAAGCGCTGGTTTCAGCGGTAGAGCTATCAGCCAAGTTTATTAATGACCGTTTCTTGCCAGATAAAGCAATTGATGTAATTGATGAAGCAGGTGCTCAGCGCCGTTTGAAAGCCGAGCAAGACGATACGTTAATCACGGTTGAAAATATTGAAGATATCATCTCCAAGATTGCCCGTATTCCGCCGAAAACAGTATCGAAAGATGATAAAACGGTGCTTTCAAATCTGGAGCGTGATCTTAAACGTGTGGTCTTTGGTCAGGATGAAGCCATTGAAGCACTTGGTTCTGCAATTAAATTGTCGCGTGCTGGCTTGAAATCACCGGAGAAACCTGTGGGTAGCTTTGTGTTTGCAGGCCCAACCGGGGTAGGTAAAACCGAAGTCACCAAACAGTTGGCAAAATTACTGGGTGTGGAACTTGTCCGTTTCGATATGTCGGAATACATGGAACGTCATGCAGTTTCACGTTTAATTGGTGCACCTCCGGGTTATGTGGGGTTTGATCAGGGCGGTTTGCTGACCGATGCCATTCATAAAAATCCACATTGCGTATTGCTGTTGGATGAAATTGAAAAAGCGCATCCTGATGTGTTTAATTTATTATTGCAGATTATGGATCATGGCTCGTTAACAGATAATAATGGTCGCAAGTCAGATTTCCGTAATGTGATTCTGGTTCTTACCACCAATATTGGTGCAGAAAGTATTTCACGTGCCAGCATTGGTTTTAGAGAACAAGATAATAGTAATGACAATCAGGAAGCAATGAAACGCGCATTCTCTCCAGAATTCCGTAACCGTCTGGATGGAGTGATTCAATTCAAGGCATTGCCAACCACAATTATTGAAAATGTCGTGGATAAATTCCTGACTGAACTTCAGGCGCAGTTGGATGATAAAAAAGTCATTCTTGAAGTGGATCAAAGTGCACGTGAATGGATGGCCGAAAATGGCTATGACCGTTTGATGGGTGCTCGTCCAATGCAGCGTCTGATTCAGGAACACCTGAAAAAACCGCTTGCCGAGATGATTCTCTTTGGTGAATTGGCAGAACATGGCGGCAATGTTGCAGTTTCAGTGAAGAAAGAGAATGGCAAAGCAGTCGGTCTTAAACTGGAAGTGTTTGAAGATCAGACTGCGGAACCTGCGTAATTAAAAATAACTCATAAAAAACCCGTGTTCGCACGGGTTTTTATTTGCTTCAATCTAAATTTTTTGTGTTTTACCTCAAGTATGATTTTCAAAATCTTTAGAAAAATGAAATCGGATGTAACCTTTAATTTATGGATATTCAAATTACCAAAGTTTTAAACATGGTCTTTTTATTTCTTGTCACTGCTGTGATGGAAATTCTGGGGTGTTATTTTCCCTATCTTATTTTAAATCAGGGAAAAACTCAGTGGTTTTGGATTCCAGCGGTCCTGGCACTGGCTACATTTGTCTGGTTACTCACTCTACATCCTGCTGCATCGGGACGAATTTACGCAGCCTATGGTGGAATTTATATTTTTACCGCACTGATGTGGTTAAGATTTGTTGATCAGGTGGCATTAAGTCGCTGGGATTTACTGGGCGGAATTGTAGTGATGATTGGGGCAAGCATTATTATTTTACAACCGCAAGGTTTGATACGTTAGTTAGCCTAACGTATCAGACAGCTTTTTAAAAAGAACATTCACTGTTCTTAATCTTAAAGTCATAGTTTTTACTTTCGGATGACAGCTTTAATTCAACATGATAGGGATTTACACGTTGAAATTCATTTTCAAACAACAAGCTGCAGTTCTGCAAAATATTTTTTCTCAGCAGTTTTTTGACTTCCTTTTCACCAACATCTTGGGCAAACTGGGTAAAATCAGGCGTGGTGATAATGCCTTCAATTTTTACCCCATTCGCGCTCATTTGGTATTTTTCCATCAGCATGTTTTGATCGATCTGGAAAGGCAATGTGCGCGAATCTTCATCACTGATGACATCTAAAATCTCATTCAGCGCTTTATGGTCTTTAATTTTATAAGATGAATCCAGAATCTGCTTTTTAACAAAATATTGGTCGAGCTCGGTGGCTTTGGCATGTGCGGTATTAAATATAAGAAAAGTGCTTAAACATAAAAATATTGTTTTAAATGGCATGATCATCATCACTGAGAATACTTATGATTTAAATTAAACAATTTATAGGCATAAAAAAAGCACCCGAAGGTACTTTTTTAGAAAACTTGAGGCTGAAAATTTAATCTTTCTTTAAATTTTCATTAATTAAGAATTCAACCAGTGCTTTTTGTGCATGCAGGCGGTTTTCAGCTTCATCCCAAACCACAGCATTTTTGTGATCAAGCATGTTTTCTGAGATTTCTTCGCCACGGTGAGCTGGCAAGCAGTGCATGAATAAGCAATCTGGGTGAGCAAGGTCCATTAAGCGTTCATTGACCTGATAATCAGCAAAGGCTTGTTCACGGATTTTTTGCTCTTCTTCCTGTCCCATGCTTGCCCAGACATCAGTCACAATCAGATCGGCATTTACCGCAGCATCTTCAGCTGAATCGACAAGTTCGACGCAATGAGCAAACTCAGTCAGAAATTTTTCTTGTGGTTCATAGCCTTTAGGTGCAGCAATTTTTAATTTAAAGCCCCACATGTGTGCAGCTTCAATATAAGAGTTGCACATGTTGTTGCCATCACCAATCCAGGCAACGGTTTTACCTTCAATTGAACCACGGTGTTCAAGGTAAGTTTGCATGTCAGCCAATAGTTGGCAAGGGTGGTGATCATCTGTTAATGCATTGATTACAGGTACTTTTGAATAAGAAGCAAAACGCTCAACGATATCATGGCCGAAAGTACGGATCATTACGATATCCAGCATGCTTGATATTACGCGTGCCGAATCTTCAACTGGCTCACCGCGACCAAGTTGGGAGTCACGTGAAGAAAGAAAGATTGCGCTACCACCGAATTGACTCATGCCAGCTTCAAACGAAACACGTGTACGAGTACTCGATTTTTCAAAAATCATACCCATGACTTTACCAACGAAAGGTTGGAAAACTTCATTGTTATGCTGCTTACGCTTGAGTTCGATCCCGCGTTGCAAAATTTGGTTAAGTTCTAAAGTCGATAAATCACGTAAAGTTAGAAAGTGACGGAGAGCCATCATTTACTCCACAATAACCGCTGAAAATAAATTATCAGTAATTAGTTGCTGGTTGGTTAAGAAAAAAATACGGAATCGGCTAATATACTATATGCGAGACAAATTGCAAAAAATCTAACGGGGTTGATGGCCTTCCAGGAAGCGATCTACACAATAAGTAATGTAATTGATGGTTTCTTGATCATTTTCACGGATTGGCACACCCATAAGTACGCACCATTCAATATTGCGGATAATGCCAAAATACAGTTGAGCAGAATAAATCGGTTGTTTACAGTGAATAATCCCGATCTCATCGGCTTTGGTTAGCGCATTGGCTATGGCGATTTGAATATGCTTTGGACCCTGTTCGTGAATGTAAAGAGCAAGCTGTGGGCTGCGCTGTGTCTGTTCAATAATTAAACGAAGGAAGGCTACATTTTCTGGAAGCATCAAATGTTGCTTAACATTTATCAGGGTTTGGATTAAATAGACACGAAGATCATCTTTACCGTGTTCAAAAGGGATGCAGATATCTTTAAAAAACTGTTCCCGACGATAATCACAAATTGCTTTGAATAAGCCTTCTTTATTGCCAAAGTATTTATAGATTGAAGCCTTAGATCCGCCTGCGTGTTGCACAATATCATCCAGTGATACTGCATCGTAACCACGTTCTAAAAACAGGTCGGTTGCACTGACTAATAATGCCACACATCGCTCATGACCACGCTTGGTTGGTGGTATATCTTTACCTAAAGGAGCTAAATGGGCGATTTTATGCATATTGGATAAAAAACTAACAATTAAATAGGAGGGAGATTGTTATTATAACAAATATATGTAAAGCGTGCTGTGTAGAAGTGTACTCGCGTACGGCATGATTTGAACTGAAAAAGTCATTATTTTAGAAAATAGCTCAAATTTAGCTTATTTAGAATACAAAAAAGCTGTGTTTATCAAAAATAAATAATATCTAATATCACGAAAATTTATTGTGCAATAAATTTGAGAATTATTTGACTAAAGTTATAGAGTAAAAATTCTAAAGAGTCATGGCCAAACAGAGGTTTATGGATATACTCAAACTTCGATAAATAAAGTTAAACTGTGGAAAGGAAGATGACACAACAAATGTCTGCAGGCTTAAGATTTAGACAAGCACTGGAAGTTGAAAAGCCATTACAAATTATCGGCACAGTGAATGCCTATGCAGCCATGATGGCGAAAGAAGTGGGTTATAAAGCCATTTATGTATCGGGCGCAGGAGTTGCCAACTATTCTTACGGATTGCCTGACTTGGGTATGACCAGTTTGGACAATGTTCTGGAAGATGTACGTCGTATCACTGAGCGTGTCGATACGCCTTTACTTGTAGATATTGATACGGGATGGGGCGGAGCATTTAATATCGCCCGTACTGTTAAACAGATGATTGCGGCTGGTGCTGCAGCCGTTCATATTGAAGATCAGGTTGCACAAAAGCGTTGTGGTCACCGTCCAAACAAGGAAATTGTGACCCAGCAGGAAATGGTTGACCGTATTAAAGCAGCGGTGGATGCCAAGACTGATTCAAACTTTGTGGTGATGGCGCGTACCGATGCCTTGCAAAAAGAAGGTTTACAAGCGGTGATTGACCGTGCATGTGCATGTGTTGAAGCTGGTGCGGATGCAATCTTTGCTGAAGCGATGACTGACATTACCATGTATCGTACAGTGTGTGATGCTGTAGGTGTGCCTGTATTGGCAAATATTACCGAATTTGGTGATACGCCTTATTACACCGTAGATGAGTTGGGTGAACAAGGTATTCGTATGGTACTTTATCCACTGTCTGCGACACGTGCAATGCAGAAAGCGGCATTGGAAGTGATGCGTTCTATCCGTGAAAACGGTACGCAAGTGAATGTATTGGACAAGATGCAACAGCGTAAAGAGCTTTACGAGTTTCTTGATTATCATACGTTTGAGAACACTTTAGATAAATTGTTTAAATAAATTTTTTAAATAAATAATTCAAAATGGAGAATTAAAAATGGCTGAAGGAAAAGTACTGACAGGTGCAGGATTACGTGGACAGGTTGCAGGTAAAACCGCACTTTCTACTGTTGGTAAGAGTGGCGCAGGCTTAACCTATCGTGGTTATGATGTGCAGGATCTGGCGGAAAATTGCCAATTTGAAGAAGTGGCTTATCTTATCTTCTTTGGTGAATTGCCAACGACTGAACAGCTTGCGGCTTATAAGGCCAAATTGAAATCTTTACGTCAGCTTCCACAAGCGTTGAAAGAAGTGTTGGAACGCATTCCGGCAGATTCGCATCCGATGGATGTGATGCGTACCGGTGTGTCCATGCTAGGCAACTTGGAAACTGAAAAATCTTTTGATGAGCAGCAAGATGTTGCCGACCGTATTTTGGCGACTTTACCTGCAATTATTTGCTATTGGTATCGTTATAGCCACGATGGCGTGCGCATTGAAGAAAATACCGATGATGATTCAATTGGTGCACAATTCCTGCATTTACTGCGTGGTGAAAAACCGAATGAATTGCATGAACAGGTGATGAATGTGTCGCTGATTCTTTATGCAGAGCATGAATTCAACGCATCTACATTTACTGCGCGCGTGTGTGCATCTACGTTGTCTGATATGCACTCATGTATTACTGGTGCTATTGGTTCACTTCGTGGTCCATTACATGGCGGTGCCAATGAAGCAGCGATGGAAATGATTGAAAACTGGACCTCTCCAGAAGAAGCCGAACGCGAAATGCTGGGTAAGCTGGAGCGTAAAGAAAAGATCATGGGCTTTGGTCATGCAATCTATAAAGACAATGACCCACGTAATGGCATCATCAAAATCTGGTCTGAGCGTTTAGCTCAAGATGTCGGTGATACAGTACTTTACCCGGTATCAGTACGCTGTGAAGAGGTGATGTGGCGCGAGAAGAAATTGTTCTGTAATGCAGACTTCTTCCATGCATCTGCTTACCACTTCATGGGGATTGCAACTAAATTGTTCACACCAATCTTTGTAATGAGCCGTGTAACAGGCTGGGCAGCCCATGTAATGGAACAGCGTGCAGACAACCGTATTATTCGTCCAAGTGCGGATTATACCGGCCCTGAACTGCGTAAAGTGGTTCCAATTGCAGAGCGTACTGTAGCTTAAGATAAAAGCATGAATAAAGCCTCTTCGGAGGCTTTATTTTTTTGCAGTCAGTAAAACTGGATCTTCAATGGTGTAACCTGTTTCAAAAGGAATGCCCAGGTATTTAACCACCGCTAATATCTTCTGTTGCCGGGGAATCTTATAAGCTTGGGATATGCTTAATCCGTGGCGATAATCGATTGCCTGATGGATCTGGCTTTTCAAGCTTTGACTGCTGAGTTGGTATGTATAAGTATATTTCGGAATATATTCTTTCGGATCATAGCAAGATTTTTCTTTAGAGGTGATTTTCTTTAATACCTGAATCTTGATGCTTGATTTAGGTAGTGGTGCAAGAGGGTTAAGCCGCTTTTTAATTTTTACTATTTCCTTATCGAACTGCCGACTATCTTGGTCATAATCAATTTTCTTGGTTTTAGGATTAATATATAGCGAATTCACCTGAATCAGCTTTGCCGGTTGCTGGGTATTTTTAAATTGATAATAATAAAGTTGCGGTAGGCGACCACGACCATCAAGATAATGTTTAAGCAGATAGACTTTTTGCTCTTTGTTTTCATAGCCCAATACTTCGATATTTTGAGGACCACCTACGGTTGCAAAACTGCTGCATGGCAGCAGGATTAATCCGAATGTGAACATTTTGAGTTTAAACATCACTAAACACTCTGAATAAGTTTGATGATTTCATCTGCAATATATTGAGTTAAAACATCAAGGCGTTTTAATGCTGTACCCTCAATAAAATATTGAAAATTGTGTATTTTATTTAAATATAAAATTGAGGTGAAAAATGTGCCTTCAGGTTTATTTTCTGTTGCGCTACCGCCAGGTTTCAGTAAACCCGTGCAAGCAACAATAATATCGGCTTGAGTAAAGAGATTTTTTCCTTGCCTTGCCATTGCTTCTGTGACTTCAGCAGATTCTGCGGTGTATTTTTCTATCAGTTCAGCATCAATATGCAGGATATTGATCTTGATTGAGGGATCATAACTGACCAGCCCACCCAGTAAAATTTCTGCGCCACTGTTTTTGCAAATAGAAAACTGACTGGAAAGATAGCCAGAACTGGCACTTTCAATAAAAGCAATTTTTAACTGATGTGTTTCAAGCAAATCACAACATTGTTTTAGCATAGGTTTGTGTCTCAAAATCAATACTATTTAGTTCAAATTTTTTATCTTGGGTAGACTTCACTCAAAATATGGTGAAAGACAAAAAATCAGTTTTTCATTTTTCGGTTCATGTTTTTTAAATCTATGTTCTTTGTGCTTAACTTTATCTCGATCGTTTTTAAATAAAAATTTTATTTAGAATCTATAAATTATTTTCGATCTCTGGTAAACCACAATAAAAAACCCGCCATAAAGACGGGTCTTTAAAACTGACTGAATTTATTGATCCAATGCAGGTGTTGCCGCAGCAATGGCCGCAGCTACTGCATCATCTTCAGACTGAGCTTCATTATTTGATTTGGCTGGGGCTTCTGAAGCAGGTTTTGGTTGAGCTTTTGGTGCTTCAGCTTGAGCAGTTTCAGTTG
Source organism: Acinetobacter sp. YH01022 (assembly GCF_013420235.1). Taxonomy (NCBI): domain Bacteria; kingdom Pseudomonadati; phylum Pseudomonadota; class Gammaproteobacteria; order Moraxellales; family Moraxellaceae; genus Acinetobacter; species Acinetobacter sp. YH01022. Next base: position 55,229 of record NZ_VOYP01000012.1, read on the forward strand.
TAGTCTGTTGAGGAGCTTCACGCACTTCACGACGAATGACTGTAGTTGTATTTGGCGTTTCTTCACGTTCAACTTCTACCTGCGCTGGAGCTTGAGCGTTGTTATCTTCCATAGCTTCCAAAGGTACAGCTTCTGCAGGCTGATTCATTTGTTCAGTTTGCTCGGTTGTTTCAACCTGTTCTTGCTCATCTTCTTTTGGAGTTTCTTTTTTTACACATGCTGTTAAAAGTAAACTTGCTGCAATAGCACCACAAAGTAAAAGTTTGTTATTCATAATCGCACAAAATAAAGCATTAATTGGATGTTGCTATTATAACAGCAAATACAAATATAAAAATCCTATCAGCTTACCCTAATTTTTTATCGGAAATGCTGATAGAATAACCAATTGTTTATTGTTCTATGAATTGATGCGGAATGACTTTGCTTTATTGGTACAGAGTAAAGTAAAATCGCACAACATTGTAGGCCAATTTAGGCTCCATTGTACGAGAAACTTAATGACCCATTTTATTTTCGTTACTGGTGGTGTTGTATCATCACTAGGTAAAGGTATTTCAGCTGCATCTGTGGCTGCGCTTTTAGAAGCCCGTGGTTTAAAAGTGACCATGGTCAAAATGGATCCATACATTAATGTCGATCCAGGAACGATGAGTCCGTTCCAACACGGTGAAGTTTTTGTCACAGAGGATGGTGCTGAAACTGACTTAGACTTGGGTTATTACGAACGTTTCTTACGTCGTGCGAAAATGACCAAACTGAACAACTTCACATCAGGTCGTGTTTATCAGGATGTTTTAAATAAAGAACGCCGTGGTGACTATCTGGGTGGTACTGTTCAGGTTATTCCACATATTACCGATAATATTAAAGAACGTGTGCTTCGCGCTGGCGAAGGCTATGACGTCGCAATTGTGGAAATTGGCGGAACAGTAGGTGACATCGAATCTCTCCCATTCATGGAATCTGTACGTCAGTTAATGGTAGAGCTTGGTCATAAACGTACCATGTTGATGCACTTGACTTTACTTCCATACATCAAGTCAGCAGCAGAACTGAAAACCAAACCGACTCAGCACTCAGTGAAAGAGTTGTTATCGATTGGTATTCAACCAGATATTTTAATCTGCCGTACCGAGCATGATGTTGATGCAGATACAACCCGTAAAATTGCATTATTCACTAACGTGGAAGCGCGTGCGGTTGTGGTCTGTAAAGATGCACGTACTATTTATCAAATCCCGCGTACGTTCTATGAACAGGATGTTGACGATTTAATTTGTGAACGTTTTGGTTATAACGACCTGCCTGAAGCGGATCTTTCAGACTGGGACAATGTTGTAGAAGCTTTATTAAACCCTGAATACACAGTACGTGTGGCGATGGTAGGTAAATACGTTGAGCTTCCAGATGCATATAAATCTGTAAACGAAGCACTTCTTCATGCGGGCATTAAAAACCGTGTCAAAGTCCAAATTGACTATGTCAATGCTGAAGATCTTGAAAGCCAAGATGTGAATGAAGCGCTTAAAGATGCAGATGCCATTCTGGTTCCGGGCGGTTTTGGTGAGCGTGGTACTGAAGGCAAAATGCTGGCAATTAAATATGCACGTGAAAACGGTGTGCCATTCCTTGGTATCTGTTTAGGTATGCAGTTGGCAGTGATCGAATACGCGCGTAACGTAGCGGGTATCACGGATGCGTCATCCACAGAATTCAACCGTTCAACCAAATCACCTTTAATTGGTTTGATTACCGAATGGCTGGATGAGCGTGGCGAAGTTCAACAGCGTTCTGTAGATTCTGATCTTGGCGGAACCATGCGTCTAGGTGCGCAAAAATCTGAGCTGGTTGCAGGTACAAAAACTGCAGAAGTGTATGGTTCGAATGAAATTATCGAACGTCACCGTCACCGTTATGAAATGAACAACCGTTTCATTCCTGCGCTAGAAGAGAAAGGTCTGAAGATTTCAGGTTATTCACCAGTACAACATTTGGTAGAAACAGTTGAAATTCCTCAACATCCTTGGTTTATTGCTGTACAATTCCACCCGGAATTTACAAGTTCACCACGTGATGGGCACCCATTATTTGCCAGCTTTATTGATGCTGCGAAAAAACAGTACCAAAAAACCAAATAATGGCTGGGCAAGACTAAACTAGGAAAGTTTAAATGTCGCAATTAAAACCACAAGAAATTGTACGTTTAGGCGATATACAAATGGCAAATCACTTGCCATTTGTATTATTCGGCGGAATGAATGTACTTGAGTCAAAAGACCTTGCTTTTGAAATTGCAGAAACTTATGTTGATATCTGCAAACGTCTGGAAATTCCTTACGTGTTTAAAGCAAGTTTTGATAAAGCCAACCGTTCAAGCTTGAACTCTTTCCGTGGCCCAGGCTTGGAAAAAGGGATCGAGTGGTTAGCAGACATTAAAAAACACTTCAATGTACCCATCATTACTGATGTACATGAACCTTATCAGGCTGCACCTGTTGCTGAAGTGGCGGATATTATCCAGCTTCCAGCATTCTTGAGCCGTCAGACTGATCTGGTTGAAGCTATGGCAAAAACCGATGCCATCATCAATATCAAAAAAGCACAATTCCTTGCGCCACACGAAATGCGCCATATTTTGCATAAGTGTCTGGAAGCCGGAAATGACAAGCTGATTCTTTGTGAACGTGGTTCGGCCTTTGGCTATAACAACCTGGTTGTAGATATGCTGGGCTTCGACATCATGAAAGAAATGAATGTGCCTGTATTCTTTGATGTCACCCACGCGCTGCAAACTCCAGGTGGGCGTGCAGATTCTGCGGGCGGTCGCCGTGCGCAAATTACCACTTTGGCTCGTGCGGGTATGGCCACTGGTCTGGCGGGTTTATTCTTGGAAGCTCATCCAGATCCTGAACATGCTAAATGTGATGGTCCTTGTGCACTTCGTATGTCGCAACTGGAGCCATTCTTGGCGCAGCTGAAAGAATTGGATACCTTGGTTAAAGGTTTCAAAAAGTTAGATACACACTAAATCATATACACCTTGATGCCTTCTAAAGCATCGCGTTATTCATCAACTGAGGAATTGTTCATGAGTCAAATCGTTGACATTCGTGCACGTGAAATTTTGGACTCTCGTGGTAACCCAACCATCGAAGCAGACGTAATCTTGGCATCTGGCGTAGTTGGCCGTGCATGTGCACCATCTGGTGCTTCAACTGGTTCTCGTGAAGCTTTAGAACTTCGTGACGGCGATAAAGCACGTTACTTGGGTAAAGGCGTTAAAACTGCAGTTAACAACGTTAACACAGTAATTCGTGACGCATTGTTGGGTAAATCAGTCTTTGAACAAAAAGATATTGATAACACAATGATCGCGCTTGACGGTACAGAAAACAAAGAAAAACTAGGTGCGAACGCAACTCTAGCGGTATCTTTGGCTGCTGCACGTGCTGCTGCTGACGAAAAGAAAATTCCTCTTTTCCAATACATCGCAGACCTTCGTAACAACAGCATTTTAACTATGCCCGTTCCAATGATGAACATCTTGAACGGTGGTTCACACGCAGATAACAACGTTGACATTCAAGAGTTTATGATTGAGCCAGTGGGCTTTACTTCATTCTCTGAAGCGTTACGTGCGGGTGCTGAAATCTTCCATTCTTTAAAATCAGTTTTAAAGAAACAAGGTTTGAATACTGCGGTGGGTGATGAAGGTGGTTTTGCACCAAACTTACGTTCAAATGAAGAAGCGATTACTGTAATCCTTTCTGCGATTGAGCAAACGGGTTATAAAGCGGGTTCTGACATCATGCTTGCACTTGACTGCGCATCTTCAGAATTCTACAAAGATGGTCAGTACATTCTTGCTGGCGAAGGCAACAAAGCATTCACAAGCAACCAGTTCTCTGACTACCTTGCGGGTCTTGTAAACCAATACCCAATCATCTCGATTGAAGATGGCCTGGATGAGTCTGACTGGGAAGGCTGGTCTTACCTGACTTCTATCCTTGGCGACAAGATCCAGTTGGTGGGTGATGACCTGTTCGTAACCAATCCAAAAATCCTTCAACGCGGTATCAATGAGAAAGTTGCTAACTCTATCTTGATCAAATACAACCAGATCGGTACCTTGACTGAAACTCTAGATGCTATCTATCTTGCGAAAGCAAATGGTTACTCTACAGTAATTTCTCACCGTTCAGGCGAAACTGAAGATTCGACTATTGCTGATCTTGCAGTAGGTACAGCAGCGGGTCAAATCAAGACAGGTTCACTTTGCCGTTCTGACCGTGTAGCAAAATATAACCAATTACTTCGTATCGAAGAATTGACTAAAGCTGCATATCGCGGTAAAGCTGAGTTCAAAGGTTTGAACTAAGCACATATCATGCTATCTCTATTCAATGTATTTGACTCCAAAGTGAGTAAAGCATTATTGGGCCTTGCGATCATTTTGATCGCAGGGTTTCAGTACTTATTCTGGTTTGGTGAAGGTGGTTACCATGACCATCAAAAACTGGCTGAAAAAATTCAACAACAAACAGAATTAAATACGGAACTTAAAGAACGTAACCGAGTTCTCGCTGCTGAAGTTTATGACTTGAAAAATGGTATTGAAGCCATTGAAGAGCATGCGCGTTTAGACTTGGGCTTGATCAAGCCGCATGAAACTTTTGTACAAATGAGTACTATTAGTACAAACTATAAGCCTATTTATATTGATCCAAATGCCAAAGCAGATTTAAGAACCAATGAAAATGAAACTGGAGCACCCGTAGAAAGTGCACCATAAAATTTGGGCAGTTATTCCTGCTGCTGGTTCCGGAAGTCGTTTTTCTAAAACTGAACTTAAACAATATCAACAGATTCAAGATCTAACCGTACTTGAGCATACCGTTGCACGTCTGAATCAGTTGCCTTTGGCAGGTTATGTTCTGGCTATTGGTACACAGGATGATGTTGCAAAAACCTTGACATTCTCCCATCCTGAAAAGGCTCATTTTTGTCCGGGTGGCGCAGAACGGGTGAATTCGGTTCTGAATGCCTTAAGCTATCTTGAAGCATTTGCAGCTGAAGAGGATTGGGTATTGGTACATGATGCCGCACGTCCTTGTGTGACCCAAGACTGCTTGCAGCTGTTGGTGAATACGGCTATTCAGGAAAATTGCAGTGCGATTTTGGCGATTCCCGTTCGTGACACCTTAAAATATGTTGCACATGCAAATACAATTGCCAAGACAGTTAGTCGAGACCATTTATGGCAAGCTCAGACACCCCAAATTTCAAGATTAGGTATCTTAAAACATGCCATTGAAAAAGCATTGCAGGATGGTATGACCATTACCGATGAAGCCAGTGCTCTGGAGTACGTGGGTGAACCAGTAAAAGTGGTACAGGGTCGATCAGATAATATTAAAATTACCTATGCCGATGATCTGGAGTTGGCGCGTTTAATCTTAGCCTCCCAGCAAGCAGTTTAAAGTCTACAAGATAAAAATGCAGAAATATGGGACTTAATGATGTTATTTAAACACTTTAAACTTATAATTTGCGCTGTCTCTAGCTTGTTCAAATATTTCAAATGATACCATCCCCCCAGTATCGTTTTTTACGTCACTCTTTACGTGATGGTAGAAGCATTAAACATGACTCATCCAGATGGGCCAAATTACACTTGGATCCATGGCTGCTTTCTTTTCTGGTATTGAATTCAATATTGGGATTGATGGTGGTTTATAGCGCAACTCTGCAAGATAGCAGTATGGTGATTCGTCAGGCCACCAGTTTTGGTGTCGGTTTCATCCTCATGTTTTTATGTGCCCAGGTTCCGCCAAAAGTTTATCAGGCGGTCAGTCCATATTTTTATATGCTGGGCATGGTGCTACTGGTGCTGGTTCTGGTGATTGGTGATACGCGTTTGGGGGCAAAGCGCTGGCTGACGGTTCCGGGCATTGGTAGTATGCAGCCCAGTGAAATCATGAAATTTGCCATGCCGCTGATGATGGCATGGTATTTTTCACGTCGTGTATTTCCACCTACCTTTTTGCAGATCGTGACTGGGCTCATCCTGATGATGATTCCGTTTGTACTGGTGGCACTACAACCAGATTTGAACATTGGTCTGATTATTCCCGGTGTTTTTGTCTTGTTTCTGTGTGGCATGTCTTGGCGTTTGATTTTGGGAGCTCTGACGGCTTTGGCTGTTGCAGCACCGGTTTTATGGATGTTTGTACTGCAAACCTATCAAAAGAAACGTATCTTGACCTTATTTGATCCTGAGTCCGATGCATTGGGTGCTGGCTGGAACATCATCCAGTCCAAAATTGCTATTGGTTCTGGGGGGTTAACCGGGAAAGGATATTTGACCGGTACTCAGTCGCATTTGGGTTACTTGCCTGAAAATCATACCGACTTCATTATGTCTGCCTATGCTGAAGAATATGGCTTTGTCGGGGTATTTTTATTATTTAGTCTGTTTGCTGCAATTATTATCCGTTGCTTGATGATTGGCTTGAATAGTTTTCATAATTTTGGACGCTTATATGCGGGTGCTATCGGGCTGACGTTCTTTTTCTTTGTATTTTTAAACTCAGGAATGGCCAGCGGAATTTTACCTGTAACTGGGGACCCTCTGCCACTGATGAGTTATGGTGGCTCGGCAGTAATTTCATTACTGGCGAGTATGGGGATTGTGATGTCGATCCATACCCATCGTTGATGTTGATATTAATATTAAAAAGCTAGATTTGATCTGGCTTTTTTATTTTTGGGGGAAAATAAATGGATTTATTTGAACAATCAATGACGATGGTTAATGAATTAAATCAAGAATTATCGCAGTCTGAATTTGTAGATGGCGGGCTACGTCTAGATTTAGTATATCAGTGTTGTGACATATCGATTGAACATGGATTAGCGGTTAAAACATTATTAGAAACTGAACTGTTTATATCGGCTCTTGCGTTGTTTCGTACACAATTTGAATCTTTAGTGCGTGCTTATTGGATATTATTTGTAGCAACGGATGAGCAAGTGTGTGAGTTGGGCGTGCTGGATTCAATAGAGCAGCTTACTTTAAAGGAACATAAAAGTATTAGCCGTTTTACTGCAACGCCGATGATTGAAGCTTTGAAGGAAATTCAGGAAATCAAGCATATTGTCGCTCAACTCGAAGAGTTCAAGTTATTCTCTTTGGATTATCTTAATTCAATTGTACATAGTGGGAAGCAAACATTTTTGCGTCACACCTTTGGTTTGGGTGATGAACACAAAAAATTGATTATTAAGCAATCTAACAATTTAACAATGATGAGTGCACAGATTTATTTAAAACATACTTTGCCTGATTGTCAAAAGCTTATTCAGATTTTTCTTCAAAAGTATCGTGAATGTTTTATGTTGCCTGAAGATATATCGAAAGAAGAGCGGGAAAAGATTTTAGCGCGTTATAAGTAGATGTAAAAAAGCCCACAAATGTGGGCTTTTTAGAACGTTTAAAGAATTAGGTGAGGAACCAGGTGTAATAACCCCAGATCATCAATGGCCATGCGATATATGGACTAAATAGCCATTTCCACAGCCAAAACTTAGGCAGAAATCCTACGCCGTAAATAAATCCACCTGAAATGCCAATCATGATCATCATCAAGGCTCTATGATTATAGTGACCATTGGCATCGAGCATGAGGGCTGGGTGAATTAGCAACACCGTAGCAAGAGGCAATGCCATCAAAAATGAAATGGCCATTACAAATTTATTTGGCTTGCTTCCTTCTGCTGTCATTGCGATCTCTGTCATTGTTTATTCCTCATCCAAATCTTGATGATGTTCGATATAAAGGGCACTTAATACGCCTGCAAAGCACGCCATTAAAATCCCGAGAATCCATGCGAAATACCACATAATTTTATCTCCTAAAACACAGCCTTAGTACAGGCTGTGTGAATTCTCTTGAATATGTTTTTTGGTAATTACGCCCCACATCTTATAGTAACACCAAGTGGTGTAACTCAAAATAATTGGAACAAAAATACAGGCAGCAACAGTCATTACAGTCAGTGTGTTTTTACTTGATACGGCATCCCACATGGTCAAGCTGGCAACAGGGTTGATGCTTGAAGGCATAAGGAATGGGAACAATGCAAAACCAGCTGTTAAAATTGCCCCAATTACCATCAGCGATGTACCCAGGAAGCTTAAACCTGCTTTGGCTTTCGCAGCAGCGGCAATTACAATCAGGCTTCCCAAGATTGCCATGATCGGTGCAATCATAGTGATTGGGTAAGTCGAGTAGTTATTCATCCAGCCATGGTTGCCATTGGTAATGACTTCTTTGGCAAGAGGGTTTGCAACTCCATTGGTATCAAATGGTTGCGCTAAAGTATAACCTTCAATATTACCGAAGTATAACCATGCTCCAGCGCCCAGGAAGCAAACCAAGAATACCACACCCATCAATTGAGTTGCTTTGGCAGAACGTGCATGCAAGTCGCCATCGGTACGAAGCATCAACCACGCACCACCATGCGCACTCAGCATGGATAAGCTGACAATACCACAAACCAGGGCAAATGGGTTGAGCAGGGCAAAGAAGCTACCAGTATAAGTTGAACGTACGGTTTCATCTAAAGTAAACGGCACACCCAGGAACATATTACCGAAGGCAACACCGAAGACTAAAGCAGGAACTGCACCACCAACAGCCAAACCCCAGTCCCAAGAGTTACGCCATTTTTTGTTCTCAAGTTTAGAGCGGTAGTCAAAACCTACAGGTCTTAAGAACAGGGCAAACAGTACCAGTAATAGTGCCCAGTACATGCCGGAGAATGCTGTTGCATAAACCATTGGCCATGCAGCAAACAGTGCACCACCAGCTGTAATGAACCAGACCTGGTTACCGTCCCAGTGCGGGGCAATGGTATTAATTGCCGCACGACGCTCTTCATCGTTTTTGCCCACGAATGGCATGATTGCCATAGAGCCCATATCGAAGCCATCGGTGAGGGCAAAGCCAATCAGTAGTACACCTACCAAAACCCACCAGATAATTTTGAGTAATTCATATTCGATCATGATTGAGCCTCCGCAGCAGCGTGGTTTTGATCAGCGCCTTTTTCAAAGTGGTATTTACCAGTATGTAAAGAACTTGGACCTAAGCGAGCGAATTTGATCATCAAGTACATTTCGATAATTAGAAGTACTGTATAGAACGCTGCAAGTGCCAGGATTGAACCCCAAATATCACCAGTGCTTAAGCTTGAAGCAGAGAGATGTGTAGGTAGAACCTCACCAATTGTCCATGGTTGACGACCACCTTCAGCCACATACCAGCCAGTTTGTGTAGCAATCCATGGTAATGGTAAGCCGTAAAGCGCAAATTTAAGTAACCAAGGTTTGCTTTCTGCATTGCGTTTAGCGACTGCAAAAGTTGCAAGGATAAACAGAAGCAGCATCAAGAAACCAGAAGCCACCATGGCACGGAACGAGAAGAACAGGGCAGTTACGTTAGGAACAGTATCCTTGGTCGCTGCTTTGATTTGCTCTTCAGAAGCATCTACTACATTTGGTGTATATTTTTTAAGAAGTAAGCCATAGCCCAAGTCTTTCTGATTTTCTTTGAACGAAGCCATCAGCGCTGGTGAGCGGTCGCCTGCACGAAGTTTTTCAAGTTCGGCATATGCAGTCATACCATTACGGATACGAAGCTCATGTTGAACCATCAGGTCTTTCAGGCCAGTCACTTCTTTATCAAGAGAACGTGTGGCAATGATACCCATCACATATGGAATTTTGATGGCGTAGTCAGTGCGTTGTTCTTCCCGATTTGGAATACCAAACAATGTAAATGGAGCAGGTGCTGGGTGAGTTTCCCATTCTGCTTCAATTGCAGCCAATTTGGTTTTTTGTACATCACCCAGTTCATAACCTGATTCATCACCCAGTAAAATAACTGAGAATGTAGAGGCTAAACCAAAGATTGCCGCAATAGCGAAAGAACGGCGTGCAAAAGGTAAATCACGTTTTTTCAGCATGTAGAAACTGGAAATCGCTAAAACGAAAACGGCACCAGTGACATAACCTGAAGATACTGTATGGACAAATTTAACCTGAGCCACCGGGTTGAAAATCAGTGCGCCGAAGTCAACCAGCTCCATACGCATGGTTTCAAAGTTGAACTCTGCGCCCACAGGGTTTTGCATCCAGCCATTGGCGACTAAAATCCAAAGTGCCGACATGTTGGAACCCAGTGCAACCAGCCAGGTCACGCCTAAATGCTGAACTTTGGAAAGCCGGTCCCAGCCGAAGAAGAATAGACCAATAAAAGTCGATTCCAAGAAAAATGCCATTAATCCTTCAATAGCGAGTGGCGCACCAAAAATGTCACCGACATAATGCGAATAGTACGCCCAGTTTGTACCAAACTGGAACTCCATGGTTAAACCTGTGGTAACACCTAAGGCAAAGTTAATACCAAAAAGTTTTCCCCAGAACTTAGTCATGTCCTTATAAATTTCTTTACCGGAAATCACATAGGTGGTTTCCATAATGGCAAGAATAAAAGCCAGACCAAGTGTAAGAGGTACAAATATAAAGTGATACAACGCGGTCATTGCAAATTGGAACCGCGAAAGATCGACCACGCTTTCAGAAATCATCAACGTGTCTCCTTGATTTGGGAAGGGCTGCCAGCAATATGCTCGGCAACTTGAGTGTCAAAATTTTGAGGAATAGTAGGGGCATCGAACCAGATGTGTTTAATCGTCAGTAGGAGAGCAACCTTGATTATTAATATGATTGCGATCTCTCGAACTAAACGTTGATTGTAATCTTTCGGTATTAAGCTCATACAAATAAGCCTATTTTTTTAAACTTGATCTATATTATTAAACAAAAAATAACTAAAAATAAATAGATGAAACAATTAAAATAAAAATATATTATATTTGTTTTTTAAAACAATAATTTATGTTAAGGTTGTGATAAAAAATATACTGATTTTTTGCGATTATTAAGTTGACTAAAACACTGCGTATTTAATTTTTAATTCTGACTAAAATACTTATATATACTTTTAACTCCAACTAAAACACTTGTATCTTTTTAGGGGATATAAATAATTAATTGATAATTATTCTTGTTTGAAATTCCATTTAATATGTTTTATATAAATCCAATTAAACACCTTGACTTAAAATGCAGGAGGAATGAGAGAGGAAGTTAAAATTCTTGCCTCAAAAAAAAGACCACACGAATGTGGTCTTTTTAATAGCTTTCTAAGTAAATGAAGAGGGCTTAGAAGTTATATTCCATACCCAGGCCAATCACAGTTTTCTTATCATCTTTTGTTAACCAGTCACGCTTCTGCTGACCTACAACACCGTAGAAACGTGCTTGTTTATTTAGGTTATAATCGACACCTACGCCGTACTGGTCGATTTGACGGTCAGTTTTATTGTCTACAGAAGTATTGGCAGATAGATATTCAGCCTTTAATTTCCATGGTGTAGATGGAATTGTATAGGCAGTAGTAATACCGTAAGCATCTTCTTGTAAACCTTTATAAGAAGTTGTTACAGAAGGAGTACCACTTGTCGTTGATACTGTATCATCTGTAGGTTGAGCTGTTTGCCATAGGGCACCAAATACCAGACCGTTTACACCCGCCTTAGTTAAATCAACAGAACCAGTCACACGAACTGCATCTGAATAAATACCTGTTAGGCTATAAGCGTTGTATTTACCTGCCACGCCAAAGTTACCTGCAATTGCTGCAGCTACACCATAGTCTTTGTTGTCGTAGCTAAGTGAAGTCGAGATGCTATCACCAAAGCCATTACGTGTGCCTGTTTGACCTTTGGTATTATTATCAGTCGCTGAATCTTCACCTTGCTGTGCCATAATGCTGAATTGCAGGCCGCCCAGTAATTTTTTATCAGTTTCAAAACCGATTGAGTTACTTAAACGATCTTCACCATATAGCATGCTGGTCATATCAAGGTGGTTGTGATCGTTAAAAATATCTTGGTTATTGCCTGCAGCAGTTTTGAAGTAAGAATCGTAGTTACCGGCTTTTAATGTACCGATATCGGCAAATTTAAGACCTAAGAAACGGTTACGCATTCCCCAGTCTTTATCTTTATTGCCATCAGTTGAAACTTCCCACTCAGCTAAATAAACTGCTGATAATTTATCAGTCAATTTTTCTTCGCCTTTTACCCCTAAGCGAGAAGCATTGGAGTTTACTTCTGTAACGTTTTTGCCATCAAACTTATTGTTGTCCACTTGGTCTACGGTAACGTTTAACTTACCGTACAAAGTTGGTGCTGCTTGCGCTGCACTTACGCTTAAGGTTGCTACTGTAGCAGCGAGAAGCAATTTTTTCATTGAAATTTCTCCAAAAACACTTTTATGGGGCGGTTGCCCTGTTGACTCTTTTTATAGTTTGCTTGTGTACAAAAATTTACAAAAGCTCACCAACTTGCTAAGCAGTATCTGCAAACTTTGTGACAGTGAAGTGAAAGCTATATGACAGTTTGATGACGAAGATGATTAAAAAAATAATATATTTTATTGTTTTTCAATAATTTAAATTTTTATTAAAATCTGTGAGATGAGTTGATTCAATCTCAAATATAAAAAAATGGAGCTTAAGCTCCATTTTTTACAAATTAAAATTCTAGTGAATTTTAAAGTTCAGCTTTAATCTTTTCAGCCAGTGCTTTAATTTTTTCCTGGTCACCCATATGTAATGCATGTTTTCCAAGCTCATGCACTGAACTTGGAATAAGGTGAAAATGTACATGTGGAACAGTTTGACCAGCAGATGCACCTGAAAGTTGCATCAGTACAATACCTTGAACATCAAGTGCTATTTTCATTGCCTGGGCAATTCTTTGCACAATCTGAATGGTATAGGCAGCGGCATCAGGTGGCAGATCGAGCAAGGTAATTGCAGGTGTTTTCGGGATGACCAACGTATGACCTTCTGCCTGGGGCATAATGTCCATAAAAGCCAGAACCTGTTCGTCCTCATACACTTTTATTGCAGGAAGTTCATTACGGATAATTCGTGCAAAAATATTTTGATCATCGTAAAGCATGTCTAGTCCTTGAAAGTGATTGGGTACTGTAATTATTTACAGTTCAATTCTTTCTGACGATCTTTGATGGCGTCAAGTCGTTGTTGCTCTTTTTCTGAAAATTTGGGCTTGGTTGTATAACAATTGTCATTGCCGAACTTGGCCTTGGCTTCCGGGTCTTTAAAGCAAAAACCTTTAGAGGCATAAATGACATCATGGTCATTTTTTAATTGTTGGCACTCTTGCTCTGCTGTCGCTGCAAAAACAGTTGCCCCAAAGAAAGTTGTAAAACTAGCCAAAACTGCAACACTAAGCTTGGTCATGAGGGTTTCCTCTGTGAGAATATTGTGTAGAGCACTTCTACACAATATTAGGTTTATTTATTATTATTCAATGGCGAGTAATTACTCAAGTGTAATTTTATTCCAAGATTCGTACATTTTCACAGCACTAGAAAAGTCACTGTCTTTTTCTGCTAAATTACTGGCTGCCTGAATCAGACTTTGAGTCAAGGCAATCACCGGTGCTGACAGTTTGGCATCACGAACCAGATCAAGTGCAATGCCGGTATCTTTTGCCAATAATGGCAGAGCAAAAGTCAGCGGGAAGGCACGATTTAAAATACGTTGTGGTAACACCATTTCCGTTACGCCACTTTTACCGCTTGACGCATTAATGCAGTCTAAAGCTTCATGCAGATTTACCCCATGCACTTTTAAGGTGGTAAAACCTTCGGCCACTGAACAAAGATTGACGGCTAAGAGCATATTGTTGACCGCTTTGACTGCGAAACCTGCACCTGATTCACCGACATGTTTAATCAGTTTGCCGAAGGCTTGAATTGCAGGAAGGGCTTTTTCAAAAGCAGCAGCTTCACCACCAATCATTACGGTTAATGTGCCATTTTCCGCACCAATGGTTTGCCCGCTGACTGGTGCATCCAGAAAATCTACATCCCATGCTTTTAACTGCTGGTTGAGCTTTTTCGCAGATTCAGGAACACCACTGGTGCAGTCGACCCATACTGCGCCCGATTTAATCTGAACCGTTGCAATGAGGTCTTCGACTTCCTGGCTGGTTGGCAGGCAAGAAAAAATGATATCTGCCTGAACAGCCTGTTTAAGTTCTACGGCTTGCGTGCCATATTCAGTTGCATGCTGTTTGGCTTTTTCGAAATTGCGGTTCCATACATACACCGTATCAAAATGTTGAGGTAAATGCGCTGCCATACGGTAACCCATTGCGCCTAAGCCGATAAATGCAACTGACTGAATCATGATGTTTCCTTTATATTTTGCTCGATCTCTGTTTTAGCCAGGTAGTCATGAAAGGCCAGAACTCGTTGGCACTGGACTGGCTAGACATGAGTCCCAAATGACCACCTGGGATAAGAGTAAACGTGACATCCTGACTATTTGTCAATTCAATTAAAGGTTTAACGGCCTCTTCTGAAACAATCCGATCGCTACGACCCGCGCCTATCAGTAAAGAGCAGGCTATATGTTTTAATTCGATATGCTTATCCTGTAATCTGATAACACCGTTTTTGAGCGGATTTTGTAGCCAGACATTAAAAATCATGTCCTGATTGATACCCCCCGGGTAATCAATCATCCGGTTCAGGAAATTACCCATGGTGGCGTGTTCATATAAGGCTTGCAGGTTATCGAGGTTGGCTAGAAGCTGTTTCTGGCTTTGTATCCATCCCACAGGATCAATCATTTTAAAACCGAGTGAGTTCAGTAGGCCTGGGCTATGAATCAGATGCTTGGGCACAGTTCCTGAGTAAATCTTGTTTTGCAGGGCTTTATTTTTGGCAATCAGCTGATTGACCTTTTGAAAAAGTTTACCGGTACGACCCGAGGCATGACTGTCCACCGGACTGCCCAATACAATTAAATTTTTAACGTGGTTTGGTTGATGTAGTGCGCAATACAACATGACAAATACGCCTGCCATGCTCCAGCCATGCAGTGAAATTTCATCGCTATTTGAATGCGTCCGGATCTGATCAATACAATGCGGAATCGCATCATCAATAAACGACATGAAATTGAGAAAGCGATCTTTATAATTATATCGGCCCCATTCAAGCAGATAGACATCAAAACCACTATGTTGAAAGTTTTTGACCAATGAGCGGTACGGGTACAGGTCGTAAATGGCCATATTGATTGCAAGGGGGGCAACAAAAACCAGGGGTTCTTTATATTGTCTATCCGGTGAGGCGTAGTAACGTACCCGTGTTTGTTTGTACTCTGCAATGACTTCATAGGGAGTGGCTTGCGATAAAACCAGTGATTTTGAGTTAAATAAAGTCTTTGACAGGTTTTTGAGTTTGCTTTTATGTTTGGCAATTTTATTTTTAACTTGAATCATTGCTGGGTGTGCTGACATATGGGGATTGATCGAAGTGTAGGCGATATTTATGCATTATACCTTGACCTTAAATGCCATAGACGCTCAAAATGTTGGCAATTATTAGCAATACAGTCCAGGACTGGGTAATACAAATGAGCCAACAAGACGACATTGAATACCAATTAGATACCTTAGCTATTCGTACAGGTCATACACGCAGTTTTGAAGGCGAGCATGGTGAACCAATTTTTCTCACTTCATCATTCGTCTATGAAAATGCAGCAGAAGCCGCAGCTAAGTTTTCTGGTCAGGAACCTGGCAACATTTATTCGCGCTTTACCAACCCGACAGTTGCGATGTTTGAAAAGCGCCTTGCCGCATTAGATGGTGCGGAACGTGCTGTTGCAACCAGTACTGGCATGGCAGCCATCATGGCTGTGGCTATGTCTTATTTGAAACTGGGCGATCACGTCATCTGTTCACGTGCGGTGTTTGGTTCAACGGTTTCTCTTTTTGAAAAATACGTGGCTAAATTTGGTATAGCAGTCGATTTTGTTGATTTAACCGATCTTGATGCGTGGAAAAATGCAATCAAACCTGAAACCAAATTACTGTTTGTTGAATCTCCATCCAATCCACTGGCTGAAATTGCCGATATTCAGGCTTTGGCTGATCTGGCTCATGCCAATGGTGCATTACTGGCGATTGATAACAGCTTCTGTACGCCGGCATTGCAACAGCCAATTAAATTAGGGGCTGACCTGGTTGTCTATTCAGCAACCAAATATCTGGATGGTCAAGGTCGCGCTTTGGGTGGTGCTGTGGTAGGTAATCACAAACTGCTTGAAGAAGTATTTGGTTATGTCCGCACCACTGGCCCGTCAATGAGTCCATTTAATGCCTGGGTTTTTTTGAAAGGTCTGGAAACTCTGCGTTTACGTATGCGTGAACATTCAGCAAATGCACAAAAACTGGCTGAATTTTTAAATCAGCACGACAAAGTAGAAAAAGTGTATTACGCTGGTTTGCCTTCACATATCGGTCATGAGCTTGCAGCCAAACAGCAAAGCGGTTTTGGCGGTATTGTGTCCTTTGAAGTCAAAGGTGGGCGTGAAGGGGCTTGGAAAGTTATCGACAATACCCAGTTTATTTCCATTACCGGTAACCTGGGCGATGTGAAATCAACTATTACTCATCCAGCAACTACAACTCACGGTAAGCTTTCACCAGAAGCCAAAGAAGCTGCAGGGATTCGTGAAGGATTAATCCGTGTATCTGTTGGTTTGGAAGATATTGATGATATTATTCGCGACATTAGTCGTGGTTTAGATTTAATTTAAATTTTTATCTTATTTTTAAGTTTTGTGTTCGGAGTATTTTATGAACATTAACATGTTGATGCAGCAAGCACAGCGCATGCAAAAAGATATGGAAGCCAATGTTAAAAAGGCCAAAGAACAGCTTGCGCAAACTGAAGTTCATGCTGAAGCAGGCGGCGGTCTGGTGAAAGTCACCATGACTTGCCGTAACGTGGTAAAACGTATCGAAATCAGCCCTGAATTGCTGCAAGACGATGCAGATATGATTGAAGACTTAATCGCAGCTGCAATGAATGATGCTGCACGTCAGGCCGAAGCCATTTCTGAAGAAAAAATGAAAGCGGCTAATTCTGGTATGGGCTTGCCACCAGGTCTTTCAGGTTTATTCTAAGGAATACGTCCAGTGTTTAGTGATCGATTTGATCAACTGGTTCAAGCCTTACGGATTCTGCCAAGTGTTGGGCCGAAATCGGCTCAGCGCATGGCATTACACCTGATCATGAAAAACAGGGAAGGTGCAGTCGGGTTGGCACATGCTTTAAATGAAGCAGCTACCTATATTCAGGAATGTAGCGTTTGTCATTCGCTCACTGAAAATGAAGTCTGCGATATCTGTCTTTCGCATGAACGTGATGATCAGCTGCTCTGTGTGGTGGAATCACCAGCAGATGTGATGGCGATTGAACAAAGTGGCAGTTTTCGGGGTAAATACCATGTGCTGGGTGGACATTTGTCTCCACTGGACGGAATTGGGCCAGAAGAAATCGGGATTCCCTATCTGATTCAGCGCCTGAGTCAGGGCACGGTTTCAGAAGTTATATTGGCAACCAATGCTACTGTAGAAGGTCAGGCGACAGCACATTATCTGGTTGAAGCAACCAAGCATTTACCGATTCAAATGACCCGGATTGCTCAAGGTGTTCCTCAAGGGGGAGAACTTGAATATGTGGATAGCCATACTTTAAGTCAGGCGGTGCATAATCGTATGCGTATGAAATAAGTACCAGGGTGCTTATTTCATTATTTTTAACAAGAATAAGAACAGGGTGGCATTTACGAGAAAAATAGTCTTAAACTTATACAAAAAAAATATAAAAAAATGTTGATTTTTTATTTAAAAATTAAAATATGGTGAATATATGCGCTAGATGTAGATTTTGTTATATCTAAATGTTATATATCGGTTAATATACTTTTCAAGAGAATCTGCTTTTAGACTCGGTAATATGTTTCAGTTCATTCATCAACAAAAAGATTTAGAAGATATTCTGCACTTGATGGGGCAGACATCCATTTATGGATTGGATACCGAATTCATCAAGGTGGATACTCTTTGGCCTAAACTCGGTGTATTTCAAATTAATGTTGCGGATCGGGTTTTTTTACTTGATGGCACAAGTTTAGACCTGTCGGCATTCTGGAAAAAATTGTTTCAGGCCCAGCAGAATATTTTCCATGCCTGCAGTGAAGATATTGATTTAATTTATCATTACTCACAGCAAAAAAGCCTAAGCAATGTTTTTGATACCCAGATTGGCATGTCTTTTTTAGGCCATGGGCTACAGGTAAGCTATCAAAATGCGTTAAAGCACATGCTGGATGTGGACATTGATAAAGACCAGACCCGATCTGACTGGTTGGCGCGTCCGTTAAGCTCGGAGCAACTCACCTATGCGGCGAATGACGTACTATATTTAATGAATCTATCGAATAAAATCCAGCAGGAATTAGGCGATAAGCACTTACTGGATTTTGCCCTGGAAGATTGCCGTCATCTGACCCATGAAATTGG
Source organism: Acinetobacter sp. YH01022 (assembly GCF_013420235.1). Taxonomy (NCBI): domain Bacteria; kingdom Pseudomonadati; phylum Pseudomonadota; class Gammaproteobacteria; order Moraxellales; family Moraxellaceae; genus Acinetobacter; species Acinetobacter sp. YH01022. The sequence continues at coordinate 73,784 of NZ_VOYP01000012.1, forward strand.
TCAGGAAACACCGCTAGAGTTGCTTTATCACGATATTGGAAACTACCGGCATTCACGCCGTCAATTGATGCAGTTGCAACAACTGGCTGTGTGGCGCGAACAGATGGTCAAAGCCTTGAATTATCCTCGCAGCTTTATTCTGAAAAATTCTACCCTGATTGATCTGGTGGAAAAAAATCCGCGTAATCATTTCCAGTTGTCCAGCATTAAGGATATCCGTCAAAATATTGTGCGTGAATATGGTAAAACCATTCTGGACCTACTTAAATTTTTGCCTGAACAGGCAGAATGGCCACTGCGTATGGCACGTCCAATTCGTCACTCATCCAAAGAAATTGGTGAAAGAGTGGAGAATGTCATTCAGGCTGTGGTACAAGAAACTACTGTACCTAAAGAAGTATTGATGCGTAAAAAATGGCTTAATGCACTATATCAGCATGTGGTATTTCATAATGATGAACAGGATTTGCCCGCTTATCTGCTCGGTTGGCGCTATGATGTTCTGACCAAGCCACTGATTGATGTGTTACATGCAGATGAAAGTTATCTGTCTACGCAAATGAAAGTGATGGACTAATTTTTAACCATTTTGTTCAAAGAATTAACATTTACACACAATCACGACTGATGCGTTAATAATCACTAATGTATCGGTCTTTTTTTTAATGTATGCTTTGTGCTGAGTTTTATGAGTCCTGTTTCAACTATGCACTGTTCAATTTTTAAATCTAGCAAAAAAGATGAAATGTATCTTTACATCGCCCGTCCAGAAACTTCTGAGAATGAAGCTGAGGCAGTAAATCCGCTGGAAATCTTGCCAGAAGCGATGCGTGTTGCATTTGGTCGTGCAACTTTTGTTATGGATTTGGAGTTAACCGAAAGCCGTAAACTGGCGCGTGTCAATGTATTACATGTGATTGACTCTATTGAAACCAAAGGTTTCTTTATTCAAGTCCCTCCAGAAGGATTAATCAATCCGAATGCGGTTGCACCCGAAGGGCTGCGTGGTGCTTAAAGGCTAATCAGGAGTTGTAACGATGAATAGTTTTTTTTCACTACTAGATTCAATTCCTGAAGATAGCATTGCCGTCACGGTATATCTGCTAGGAAGCGTGATTATTCTTTGGGCCTGGTATGTTATTGCAAAACGTTTGCCTAAGCCGCTAGGTGGAATGACATGGCTCATCGGCTTTGCTATTTTACTCACGCCGACAGTTTCTGAAGGAAATAATGCTGCTATCGCTCCGGCTTTTTTTGGACTGCTATTTGGTCTTTTAACCAAAGAAAAAGCTTTGGTCTGGACCAATGCTTCTCTCATTCTCTTTGTGATCGGGCTTGGCCTGATCATTGGCGCTTTATGGTCAAAATATATGGCCAACAAAGCAAAGTTTGTCGCAAACAACAATAGTTCACCACTTTAAATAAAACAATAAGGTTAAATCATGTCTGTGGATACTCAACAATTTCTTGGTACAGATCAGTACATTGCGACTGATAGTTTAAAACTTGCCGTTAAAGCGGCACGTAGCTTGCAAAAGCCGCTTTTGGTTAAAGGTGAGCCGGGCACAGGTAAAACCCTACTTGCCGAACAAGTCGCAGAAAGCTTGGGACTGAAGCTGCTGACCTGGCATATCAAGTCCACCACGAAAGCCCAGCAAGGCCTGTATGAATACGATGCTGTATCCCGTTTGCGTGATAGCCAGTTAGGTGATGATCGTGTTTATGATATTAAAAACTACATCAAGCCTGGAAAATTGTGGGAAGCGTTCACCAGTGAACAACGCTGTGTCTTGTTGATTGATGAAATTGATAAAGCAGACATCGAGTTTCCGAATGACTTATTGCATGAACTCGACAAAATGTCGTTTTTTGTTTATGAAACAGGGGAAACCATCACGGCGACACAGCGTCCTATCGTGATTATTACTTCAAATAATGAAAAAGAACTGCCAGATGCATTCTTGCGCCGCTGTTTCTTCCATTATATTGAATTCCCTGATGAAGCGACCATGCGTGAAATTATTGACGTGCATTTCCCGCAAGTGTCTGCAGCTTTGGTCAATGAAGCTTTACAGGTCTTCTTCAAGCTTCGCCAGATTCCAGGCTTAAAGAAACCACCATCCACCTCTGAGTTGATTGACTGGTTAAGCTTGCTGATGGCAGATGACATGCCTGAAGATATTTTACGCAAGCATGACAAATCCAAGGCGATTCCCCCCCTATATGGTGCATTGATTAAAAACGAGCAAGATGTCCAGTTGCTTGAACGTTTAGCCTTTATGTCGCGTCGCTAAGGGAGAAACACGCATGTTTGTGCGATTGTTTTATACCTTACGCAAATACGGTGTGCCAGTATCAACCCGTGAACTGATTGATCTGAATGAAGCTGTAGCTTCAGGCTTGGTGTTTGCCAATCAGGAAGAGTTCTATGAACTCGCAAAAACGGTTATGGTTAAAGATGAGCGTTTCTTTGACAAGTTTGACCGAGCCATGAAAGATTACTTTGATGGCATCTCCACTTTTGATCTGGATGATTTGCTTAATCAGGTGCATAAGTTACCAAAAGACTGGTTTGATCTGGAACTTCTGGAAAAGCATCTCACGCCTGAGCAGCGGGAAGAACTGAAAAAAGCCGGCTCACTGGAAGAGCTGATGAAGATGCTGGAAGAGCGTCTTCGTGAGCAGCACAAGAAGCATCAAGGCGGTAACAAGATGATTGGTACCGGTGGCACTTCACCCTTTGGGGCGTATGGTGATCATCCTGAAGGTGTGCGTATTGGTGGGCCGGGACGTAAACGTTCTGCGGTTAAGGTTTGGGAACAGCGTAAATACCAAAACCTGGATGATGAACAGATTTTAGGTACACGGCAAATGCAAATGGCACTCCGCCGTTTACGCAAGTTTGCCCGTCAAGGCGCAGCTGAAGAGCTTGATATTAACAGCACGATTCGTGAAACCGCCAAGCAAGGGATTTTAGATGTACAGCTGGTTCCGGAACGTCGCAACCGTATTAAAGTGCTGATGTTGTTCGATGTTGGTGGGTCGATGGACTCGTATATCGCTGAATGTGAAAAACTGTTCAGCGCGGCCAAAACCGAATTTAAAACTTTAGAATATTTTTATTTTCATAACTGTTTGTATGACTATGTCTGGAAAGACAATATCCGCCGTTCTAATACCCGCATGAATACCTGGGATTTATTCAATACTTATGGGCGCGACTATCGGGTAATTGTGGTAGGGGATGCCAGTATGGCACCTTATGAGCTGAACTCAGTGGGTGGTTCTGTTGAATATATGAATGATGAAGCAGGTAATGTCTGGTTACAGCGTTTACGTCAACATTTTGAAAAGACGGCCTGGCTTAATCCAGAACAAGACAGTTATTGGCATTACACCCATACCATTGGTCAGATCAAACAAATCTTTGAAGATCATATGTATCCCATGACCTTAAAGGGCGTGGAAGACATGACAAAATATTTGGCTCGTTAAACGCATTGAAATTAAATGCGTTCTTTTTAAATGAAGGAATTGAAAATGGATCATCAAATTAATGGCATCCCATTACCCAATGAAGAAGGTTTCTTTGGACAATATGGTGGTCAGTTTATTCCGCCTCATTTAAAAGAAGCGATGGATGAAATTAATGTCGCGTATGAGCAAATTCGCCATACTGCAGAATTCCAGAATGAACTAGCCGATTTATTTGCCAACTATGTGGGTCGTCCAAGTCCGCTGTTTCATGCCAAGCGTTTGTCTGACCAATTGGGTGGAGCGCAAATTTACCTGAAACGTGAAGATTTAAACCATACTGGTGCACATAAGATTAACCATTGCCTAGGCGAAGCTTTACTTGCCAAATACATGGGTAAGAAAAAAGTCATTGCTGAAACCGGTGCAGGCCAGCATGGTGTAGCTCTTGCAACTGCATGTGCCTTAGTCGGTATTCCATGTGAAATTCATATGGGACAGGTAGATATTGAAAAAGAACATCCGAACGTGGTGAAGATGAAGATCTTGGGTGCCAACCTGATTTCTGTTACCCGTGGTACGGCAACATTAAAAGATGCGGTAGACAGCGCGTTTGAAGAATATCTCAAAGATCCGAAAAACTTTATTTATGCGATTGGTTCAGTGGTTGGTCCACATCCATTCCCGAAAATGGTGCGTGACTTTCAGGCAATTATTGGTGATGAAATTAAAGTTCAGACCAATGACCGTTTTGGTTCAAACCCGGATTATATCGTAGCTTGTGTTGGTGGTGGCTCGAATGCCATGGGTGCCTTTTCTGCATTTTTAAACGATGCCGATGTAAAACTTGTTGGGGTGGAACCAGCAGGCCATGGTCTGGATACTACGATGCACTCAGCTACCCTGACTTTGGGTAAACCGAGCCAGCTTCACGGAATGGCATGTTATGTCCTTGAAGATGAACAAGGTGAGCCTTTGCCGGTACACTCGATTGCTTCAGGTCTGGATTATCCGGGCGTAGGTCCACAGCACAGCTTGTTGAAAGACTTGGGTCGTGTGGAATATACCACAGCAACAGACCAGGAATGCCTGGATGCTTTTATGACACTTTCACGTGTAGAGGGAATTGTTCCTGCACTTGAAAGTTCTCATGCAGTCGCCTGGGCTTTGCGTGAAGCACCCAAAATGGCAAAAGATGTGAAAATTGTCGTGAATGTTTCGGGTCGTGGCGATAAAGACTCGGATTATGTGGCAGAAAAATTAGGCTTGAACTAATTATAAAATCTCTCTCTTACATCATATGTGCTCATTTTTTTAAAGAAGGTTTCTTTTTCCATCTTTATAAGAGATAGCTAAAGTCTCTCTTTATGAAAGGGAGCTTTAAAGGGATTAAAAAAACCTCTCATTTCGAGAGGTTTTTTAATGTGCTTGAAATCTTAACTGGCGATATATTGCTGCAATTGATCGATGAGTTTGCGCTGATCTTCCATTACGGCTTTGACCAAATCACCAATCGAGATTAACCCTACCAGTTTTGAATTTTCAACTACAGGAAGATGACGTAAATGGCGATCAGTCATTAAACTTAAACAGTCTTCAACACTGGTGGATTTAGTCACGGTCAGTACTTTAGTAGTCATGATTTCACCGACTGTCGTTTCTTTAGAGGTCCGTTCCATCAACGTCACTTTACGCATGTAATCACGTTCAGAAAGAATACCGACCACTTTCTCTTGATCAGTCACGACCAGTGCACCAATGCCTTTATCTGCCATAAGCGAAATTGCTTCAAGTACCGTTGATTCTGGATCAATCGTAAAAATGGTTTTATCAATTTTATCGTGAATAACTTGTGCAACATTAGTCATTTATTATCATCCTTTTTGTTCCTTATTTGACATTAAACTTAGCGCGAAATCAGAAAAATGCAAATACTTTTCAGGTCATTAATAAAAATTTACATTTCTCTGAATTTCACTTTTAATATTTGCCGCAAACCCTCAAGCAGATTGTAAAGATTCAGCAAAAAAGAAATGCCGCATCTGTTGTGTGGTCAATTTAAATTTTTGGCTAGATGAATTACAAAGTGCAGGGGTAACATTTAAACGAGTGAGTGTTGGTAACAGCAAGTCCTGAAAATCCGCTGAAGTAATTTTACGCGGCATATAATTTGGCCAATGATGTTCGGCATATTTTTGTGCCTGTAGGCCGTTTAGCCAAAAGGGAAAAATAAAATCTTCATGATCAGACATCATGGCCCAACCCTGCTGATGATATAAACCCCACAGTACACCACAATACATCATAGATTTTAAAATCGTGATCTTAAAAAATAAGTCTTTAGGAATAGGCTGTAATGAATTAATTTGATTCATACCCGAATACATGTAGTGAATTCAGCAGTTATTGTAAGGAATGAAGATGAAAGTTCAGTGTAAGCTTTGAGAAACTATGTAAATAAATATGTATTTAGAAAGAGAAGGCATTAAAAAACGCCACCTTGGTGACGTTTTATTAGGCTTGCATCGTGGCCAGCTTCTGCCAATATTGTGCTTTGAGTGAGTCGCGTTCTACTCGGAAACCTTGATAATAAAGTTCTGCTAAAAATAAGGCAGCCTTACCATGTCCGGCACGAGCCACTTCTTCCAGTTTTTGAACTGCATCTGCAAAATTCATTTGAGACTGAATTGTATTGACTGCATCTGCATATGCATGTTCTAAGTCTTGATGAGAGATTTGTTGAATCATATTAAACTCCTTATTGTAATTATGATTGCTAGATAGACTAATAAGTTTGTCTTGATACCAATTTAACTAGCTATTGTTAAATTAATATTACATCGCACCTAAATTGTCAAACAATATCTATGGGCTATATTATTAAATTCAAGGTTACATGATTAAACAATATACAAAATGATTTTTGCTTAGTATGTTAATGAGAGTTTGAAAATATAAGGAGAATAATATGACAAAAACATTAGATGGTTTTACATTCGATTTGCCTCCTACTGTAGATCAAATCATTGAACTTGCACATCAGCATCGTAAAAATTTAGATGAAGCCATTTTCCATCAGGAAATTCACTTGGGTAATTATTGTTTGGCACAGCGTAAAAGAGTTTATGATTTTACTCGCCAGCTTGATATACAGCAACGTGAGGATTTTTATAGTATCTATAATGGTGAGTTGCTGCGCATAGCTGATGATGATGAACTGCATCCCGTGCATGCTGAAAGAGGAGTGGGGGCTTTTGCAATTCTAGTGGTATTAGTGATTATCGCACTGGTGCTTTACTTTGCAGTAATCCGGAATGTCATTGTCTAATCGCTGAATTGATTTGCTTGATTTCTGTGGTAAATATGGCGAAATTGAGCAAATCTGCTTGTACTTCTTTATGCTGCATCCTACACTACCTTGAATTCGAGGTAGGTTATGCATAGCGCTGTACAGAAAATTGTTCAATTAAAATCTCAAATAAAGCTGGAAGATATTTATAACGGATTTGTCGTTACAATCATTGCCATTATTCTGATTCTTGCTTTTATTGCCCTGCATCGTCCCATTACTGTTAAACAATTTGAAAATGTAGTACAACTTTCAGCTCAAGCCAATTATCCGGCGACCCAAGAAATGGCCCTGCTCTTGATACAGCAACCTCAGATTCCTTATGCACAATATTTCAAATTGATGCAAGCGCATCATCTGGAGATGACACAGGCTCATCAGTTACCTCCTTTGCAGGCGGAGCAATAATTGTTTTAGGGATTGGCTCAACCGAAGGCGTGTTTGAGTGAACTTGGGGACTTAAATCTTGTTTAAGTGTTGTCTCCAGCGCGGCTTTGTCTAATTTATCATTGACCACAATAATAGTGAGGCATTCAGGATGCAGATGTTTTTGAAGGGCATTCTGAACATCTTGCAAGGTAATTTTTTCTAATAATTTGGGATAATTGCTCAGGTAGTCAGCGGGCTGATTGTAAAATCCTAGCGAACCTAACTGTGCATTGATACTGGCATTACTACTATAATTATTTGGAAAAGCGCGTAACATCCCGGCCTTGGTTTCTTCCAGCTGTTTTGGGTTAATAGGTTGGCTGACAAAATTGATCAAGGTCTGATGAGCAACCTGTATGCTGTCGAGCAACTGGTCTTGTCGGGTGGAATAACTAAAACTAAAAGTTCCGGGAGCCTGACTAAATGAAAATGAACTATAAGCTCCATAGGTAAAACCGCGCTTAACCCGTAGTTCTTTCATTAAGATAGAATTAAAACCACTTCGCCCAAACATCTGGTTGGCCACTTCTAGGGCGAGTCGATCCGGATCAAAATGTGTAGGGCCCAGTTGTCCCATCATCACATGTGCCTGACTGGAGTTAAACTTGATATGGCGAATATCAAAACCTGAGTTATCGACTGGTTGAGCTAGAGGTCTAGCTTTTTCTCCGTGTTTTATGTTCAGCAAGTTGCTGTGCCTGTTTGGGACTGAGTTGACCGGTAATGGCAATATTCAGGTTCTGTGCTACCAAAAATTGTTCCTTAAACTGCTGTAATTGTGCCGGTGTGATTTTGCTAATACTGCGCTGAGTCCCGGTAATGGGTTCGGCATAGGCATGTTTTCCATATAAAGCACGGTAAAACAGGATATTCATCATGCGGCCAGGGCTTTCCTGGATCTGTTTCTGGCCTACTTGAGTATTGCTTAATACCAGATTGATACTGGATTTTTTAAAGGTGGAATGGTTGAGTACTTCCAGCAGCATGGCTATAGCCGGTTCAAGTTTTTTAGGCTCAGACAATACCCGTAATTTTACAATAAACATGTCCCGATACGCCTGAGCACTAAATCGTGCCCCTACATTTTCAAAAATATGGGCAATTTCATTGGCCGTATATTTTTCTGTTCCTTCATCAATTAATTTTGCTGCCATATTAGCAATACCAAATAAACCTGGTGCGATTTCTTCATCCCGGGCCGAGCCTGCATTAAAGGTCAGCTGAATATCAACCATAGGTAAATCCTGTGATTCTACAAATAGCGTACGAATTTGATATCTGTTTTTTAGCTCATGCACATAGGGGGCGTGGAATTGATTTTGTGGATGGGTGATTTTCAAGCTTTGTAACAGGGGGATTGATTTCAGCTGTGTTGAATAGTCATCGGGGAGAGTATTTAAATCAATTTCAGCACTTGCCGCTTGAACCCAGATCATCATAGAAACAAAGATAAGGCGAGAATGCAGCTTGAACATAGCAAATTCCACTATTGGGTTTTATTTTCAGGAAAAAGGTATAAGGTGCTCAAATTGTCACGGCTGAAATAAATATTCGCTATGCGTTGTATATCTTGCGGAGTGACAGTTTCAAAATGTTTGGGCAGTTCATCCATCAAGCGAAAACTTAAACCGTTAATCTCCAGATTGCCGATCATCTGGGCTTGTCCGGCAATGTCATCCTGACTATAGACTAAATTGGAGACATATCTAGCTGTCACTCGCTTGATTTCTGTGGGTTTGACCAGCTCCGTTTTGAGCAGCTCAATTTCAGCTTGAATGGCTTGTTCTGCCTCTGGCAAACTCAATCCGTCTATAGGCAAGGCTGAAATACTCAATAAGCTATCTCCGCGGCTATAAGGATCGTAAGATACACTGACCGAGGTTAATATTTTTTTGTCCCGCACCAGATTATCTTGCAGTCGTGAAGAAATTCCACTGTCCAAGATGTTCTTGATGATGGTTAAGGCATAAGCATCTTGCGGATTTTTGGCTGTGACCAGTGAGCGCACGTTCCAGGTCATAAACAGGTTGGGTACTTTCACAGGAAAATTCAATTCCATATGGCGATAACCGATATGGTCAAATTCTAATACGTCATTGCGTGGCGGGGTTTTTCTGACAGGGATATCGGCAAAATACTTTTGTACTTGCAGCAAGGTTTGTTCAGTGTCGACATCACCGACAATCACAAGGAGGGCATTATTGGGGCTATACCAGTCACGATACCATTTTTTGATATCTTCAAGCTGGATGTTTTGCAGATTTTTCATGTGGCCAATCACCGGTTGGCGATAATGGCTGGTTGGATAGGTGATCCATTTAAAACGTTCGAAAGCTAAAGATCTAGTGTACGTAAGCGCCGTTCTTCCATCACCACTTTAATTTCAGGGTCAAAATCCTGCTGGCGTAACAGCAAATTGCTCATCCGGTCTGCTTCAAGTTCTAAAGCCAGGGGGTAAATAGGTTTTAGGGTAAAGCTGGTAATAATTGGTGTAATTGGTAAAAGTTGAAGCATTGATGCGTCCACCATACATACGGCTTAAGCGGGTAAATTCATCATCGGGAACTTTTTGCATACCTTTAAACATCATATGTTCCAGTACATGCGAAATGCCTAATAAGTTCCCCGATTCATCGCTGCTGCCTACCCGGTACCAGATTTGCGTCATGACCATAGGAGAACGGTGATCTTTCCGAATAATTACTTTTAAACCATTTTTGAGTGTAGTTTCAAAGGTCGTAGGTGTCAGTTTACTGCGAGTCTCTGCATGTACCCAGCCACTTTGAAGCATCAATAAAGCCAATGTGAGCGTTAAAACTGGATTTTTAAAAAAAGATGGCTTTAAAAAAAGTGGGTAGCTGCTTTCGAGCACAAGCTTTACCCCCAGTCATAAATTATATTTATGATCATTTTCAGAGACTTTTGCTTGAAAGCAAAGGTTAAGTTGTTGGTTTTTGGTGTGTTCAGTGTCTATTGGAAAACGCAGGACAAAACTATGCTAGAATCCTTGTTTTTTAACGCTATGCTTTTCAAGGATTCGGCATGCAACAGCAATCTAATGGGCAAAATAAATTTTTGATTGATGCTGATATCGGGGATGACGATGTCACTTTACCGAATTTACCCGCGGTAAATATCCCTATTGTTGAAACTCAAAATAAACAAGCTACTGTTTCTGCGCCTGTAGCCACAGAAACCGAGCAAACAGAAATAGAGCAAGGCGCTACGTCTAAAGGTGGCTTTTTTAGCCGCATGAAAGAAGGCTTGACCAAAACCCGTAAAAACCTTGCCGATGGTATGGTCAACATTCTCATTGGTGGTAAAGAAATCGATGATGAATTGCTGGAAGAAGTGGAAGAGCAATTACTGGTTGCAGATATTGGTGTAGATGCAACCAAAACCATTATTGCTAACTTAACAGAGCGTACTGCGCGTGGTGATCTGATTTATTCACATTCGCTTTATAAAGCGTTGCAAGAAGAATTGGTGGCATTGCTTGCTCCGCGTGTTAAGCCTTTACATATTGATCCAAATAAAAAACCATTTGTGATTTTGGTGGTAGGGGTTAATGGCGTGGGTAAAACCACTACGATTGGTAAGTTGGCAAAACGTTTGCAAGGCGAAGGCAAAAAAGTCATGCTGGCTGCGGGCGATACCTTCCGTGCTGCAGCAACAGAACAATTACAAATTTGGGGCGAACGCAACAATATTTCAGTGGTTGCACAGGGTCATGGTGCAGACAGTGCATCCGTCATTTTTGATGCTTTTGAAAGTGCACGTGCCAAAGGCGTGGATGTGCTGATTGCTGATACTGCGGGTCGTTTGCATAACAAAGGTCATTTAATGCAAGAGTTGACCAAAGTAAAACGCGTGATGCAAAAAATTGATGCGACAGCACCGCATGAAATTATGCTGGTGGTGGATGCGGGTACTGGTCAAAATGCAATTAATCAGGTTGAAATGTTTGATGAAGCTGTTGGCTTGACAGGACTCACCATTACCAAGCTCGATGGCACGGCTAAAGGCGGGGTGCTATTTAATATTGCCAGCCGTACCCATGTACCTATCCGCTTTATTGGTGTGGGCGAGAAAATTGATGATTTACGTCCATTCTCGGCAAAAGCATTTGTTGCTGCACTCTTTGAAACTGAAAAGTAAAATGCGTTATATTTCACACAAACTCCGCTAAATGCGGAGTTTGTTATTTTAGTAGTAATTGTTTGATTTAAAAAACAACATTTAAAAATCCATGATCCAAAGAACTCTCTTATAAAACCGTTAGAATATGAAAAAATCTTAAAAGCTTTAGCATTCTTATTGGGGAGTACTGTTGTGGCATTATTAGAGAAAATTGGTCATGTCCTTACCACAGATATCACCAAAGAATTAAAATTTAAAAAAAGAGCTGTTGAAGAGGTGAATGAATTAACATTTGTTGATCAATTAAAAAAACGTCGCAGTATTTATGTTCTAGGAAGAAAGGTTCATTTTAGCCAGGCCTATTTGGCAGAGTTGATTCAAGAGGCTGTGCGAAGCTGTCCATCTGCATTAAATTGTCAAAGTTCTAGAATTGTGGTGTTGTTTGGTGATTCCCATAAGCAATTTTGGGAAATTGTCAAAGAAGTGCAACGTAAACTAGTCGCCGTACATGTATTCGCCGGTACAGCAATGAAAATAGATCAATGCATGGCAGGGTATGGAACGGTACTGTTCTATGAAGATCAGAACATTATTCAAAAATTGCAAAAGAAAATTCCTTTTAATGCTGATGATTTTCCAATCTGGTCAGAACAGACATCGGGTATGGCGCAATATGCAGTATGGACAGCCTTGGCTGATTCAGGCATCGGTGCCTGTTTGCAGCATTATAATCCGAGTATAGATACGGCAGTTGCGGAACATTTTCACATTAATGAATCTTGGTTGCTGCGAGCACAGCTGGTTTTTGGTTCCATTGAACAAGAGGTAGAGATTAAAAAAGAACCTCAAAATGCTGAACGATTTAGAATTCTGAATTAATCTGATCGTGATATCAATAAAGCATTTTTTATAGGTGCTTTATTGTTTTATATCGGTTGAAAATCAACTATAAAACTATTCTATAAATAAAACACAATGTCACTTTTTTAATTGCGGAATACTTCTAAAATTAACATAAGATCAATATATTCTAATTACGGTTATTAAAATTCCAAGAAGGTGAGCCATGTCATTTTTAGCCCATATGAAACAACGCCGTACTATTTATGCAATTGGTCAAAACGTTCCGATCGCAGCTGATCAAATCGAAGAGATTATTAAAGAGGTAGTACGAAATAGCCCTTCTGCTTTCAATTCACAAACTTCACGTATCGTGACCCTATATGGAGAATCACATGCGAAATTCTGGAGTATCGTACGTGAAACATTACGTAAAATTGTGCCAGAAGATTCATTTGCAAGTACTAATGCAAAAATTAACAGTTTTGCAGCCGGTTATGGCACGGTACTGTTTTTTGAAGATCAGGATGCGGTAAAATCTCTCCAAGAACAATTCCCCTTATATGCTGAGCATTTTCCAGCATGGTCAGAGCATTCGACTGGCATTGCACAGTTTGCTGTATGGGCATCATTGGCAGAACAGCATATTGGTGCTTCCTTGCAGCATTACAATCCCGTGATTGATGATGAAGTGGCAGCCACCTTCGATATCCCTGAAAACTGGAAATTACGTGCCGAATTGGTGTTTGGTTCAATTGAAGTACCAGCGGGAGAAAAAACATTTCTTGATGATAGTATCCGTTTCAAAAGATTTGACTGATCAATGTTTTACTTAAGTCAAGTTAAGAGAGTGCTGAAATGGCACTCTTTTTATTGATAAAGTGAATGATAGATAAATCAATTAAGCTGCAAAGCTTATCTCAACAAAGTCTTGAAAATACAGCTGTATTAAAAATAGCATTGTCATAAAATTGTCATTTGTTAATTGCATAGTGCAATTTATTTTTAATATTCAAAGAAGAGATAGTGGGATGAGCCTAAAATTAACTTTTGCTGCAGCTGCATTGATGGTAAGTAGTGCTGCATTTTCAGCCGTTACTATTTCAGCACCAGAAGAAATTAAAATTCTAGCGGTGAATGATCAGGAAGTTAATACGGGATTATTTCGTGCCAAGAACAATCAATACAAAGTTGATGCAGGTATTAGCAATATTAGTATGCGTTACACCCAGTATTTTGAACATTTGAATGGTGAACATGATATTGTGAAATCATCTGTGGTGACTGTCCGCACGCCCATTTTGCAAGATGGTGAAGAATATCGACTGGACCTGATCAATGCGCCAGCAAATTTTGAAGCTGCAAAAAAATATGCTGAACAACCTGTGGTGGCATTGTTTGATAAAAATAATCAGATGCTGGTGCAGCAAGTAGGTGCAAACACAGAACAAAAACCATGGTTAGGACAAGGTATATTTTCAAAAACTACAGATTTGACTCAAAAGAAAACAGCTTTGCAGAATCAGCCAGCACCTATATATACACAAGCAGCCGTGCAATCAAAAATGGTGGCAGCTACTTCTAGTGAGTCGTTAACTTCAGGAGTAACTGCTGATCAGCAACTGATTCAATTATGGCAAAAAGCAAATAAAGCAGAACGTCAGAAGTTTATGTCATGGCTAGCAGAGCATTCCAATTAATAAATCTCAATAAAACCAGCGTAAAGCTGGTTTTATTATTTTGAGAAGGACGAATAAAAATTAAAATGGTAAAAATTATCTAAAAAATGAATGTTGCAATGTGTAAAAAACACTCAAAATAGTCTTTAAATATGCTAAAAATACCTTATTGGGTTAAAAAACAAACACTCGAATGTAAAATTATAGAAAATTCTATAATAGGGGTTGTGTTGATTTAAAAACTCTATAGAATACGCTGCATCCCGACGCGATACAGCAAACGAACTTAGCTGAACAGGTTAAGTTGTTGAATGTTTATTGCGTTATATTTTCTACTGACGAGGTAGGAAATAGATCATTAAGAGATTATGAAGAACAACTTGTGTGGATTTTTACTGGCTGATTGATCGAAATTATTTTCATTGATTGATGGTAGAAATTACTCGAAGTTTATTTGAGAAATATTTGTCAGAAAATTG
>NZ_VOYP01000013.1:0-75312 GCF_013420235.1 Acinetobacter sp. YH01022
GAAAGTTGGGTGTATTTCTTCATTGTGTGCTTTCCAATTGCGAGTTGAAAAAGTCCAATGATTCTACGAATACACCTAACTTTTTCAACTAACTACAAATGTGTCGCACTTGGGATTTGAATCTGCGAAATGTAAAAAATGCATGAATTGTATATTATCTGTAAAGTCCAAAAGAAAAATTCAGTATTAAACCGAAATTTTAAATTTACAGCTCTATTACATTATCGTGATAAATTTTTAAAAATATGTTGCAGGCTTTCCATCATTTTTTCAATTTGTAAAGGGGTTAAACCATCGAATGATTGTTCCAAAACCACATTGGTCAGGTCATTAATTTTCTGAGCCATTTGTTGTCCTTTCTCGGTTAGGATAACTCGGGTAATCCGGGCGTCATCTTCACATGAATAGGTTTCAACCAGTCCTTCATCTTTTAAACGATAGACAATTTTGGTGGTGGTTGACATTTTAGACACCACCATTTCGGATAGATCTGACACGCTGGCACGAGGTTTGGATTTTAAAGCGAGCAAGATACGGCGACGTGAATTGTCCAGACCATATTTTTTCAGTGCATGATCAACATTTTGTACGTATTGAGCATGCACTTGACTAACCCAGTAATATGGAAAATTTTCCAGCTCAAAATTATCTGTAGATGGTAAAAACTTACTGTATTTTTTTGTCATCTATACTCTTCCCAATAATAATTGTTGTAATTGTATTTTATTATTGTAACTTATTTTTAATAAATTTAAAGTGAAAACGATATCTTTTAAAATATTGTAAAGTAAAACTTAAAAATCATTTGTTTACTTTCGAATTTAACCCGACTTAATGGGCTAAATTTTTAAAAATATATTTTAAACTTTCCATCATTTTTTCAATTTGTAGGGGAGTCAGACCTTCAAAAGATTGTTCCAAAACCACATTGGTCAGGTCATTAATCTTATGTGTCATTTGTTGTCCTTTCTCGGTTAGGACAACTCGGGTAATCCGGGCATCATCTTCACATGAATAGGTTTCAACCAGTCCTTCATCTTTTAAGCGATAGACGATTTTGGTGGTGGTCGACATTTTGGAAATGACCATTTCGGAGAGGTCTGAGACGCTGGCATGAGGTTTGGATTTTAGTGACAGTAAAATACGGCGACGTGAATTGTCCAGTCCGTATTTTTTCAAAGCGTGATCTACATTTTGTATATATTGGGCATGCACTTGAGTGACCCAATAATAAGGAAAATTTTCCAGAGAGAAATCTTCTGCAATAGAAGGTAAAAATTTACTGTACTTTTTAGTCATGGAGAAAAGCCTCCCTAAGATTGTTGTATTTAATTTGTTGAAAAGCGTCTTATTTAAATCCAATTTTGCCTAACAACGCACATTATTTTTATTGTTATTAATATATCTCAAGTTTTTTATATTGCAATAAGGAAACTTATATTTATAAATTTCCTTACAAAAAGAATTAAAATTGAGCATAAGGGTTAGAAAAGAGAGGGCATAGCTGTCTTGGTCTTGATGAAATCCGACAATATTTTGAACGAAATTCAATACGTGTACGAGGATTTCAGGATTTTGATATGTTCTGAAGATAACGTTGTTCTGGGGATGTTGTATTGTAAAGTGGCAGGCTGTGGCAGGCTTAAGCATTTCAAACTTTTGGGCAGTATGCCTGAACATGATCTTATTTATGAGGTATTGCACATCATCCTGTAAATTTTAATAATAGAATTAGAAGCTTGCCTATCTTAAGTTTAGCTATCATTTATTCAATTCAATAATCTTGATCATCCTTGATTCGAATGAAAAAGGTTGGGAAACTGGTCTTGTTAATAAAATATTTTCGACATTGGGATTGTACATACAATAAGTCAATCCCGTGTCGTGTATACAAGTAAATCCTCTAAATAAGTCTTTAAATAAATAATTGTTTAATAATATTTTTTGAATAATTTATTCATTGAAGGATCAATCTTAATTTTCTTAATCTAAAAATCGGATAAGGTCGAAATAAAAGCGTCAAAAGTAAGCTAAATTGCATGGCAGGCTAAGATGAAACTGCTCAAAATACAAAAATTTGATTACAAATTTAATAGATTGTGCATAATAAATTTATCTATTGTTGAAAAGGTCACTTATATGGATCCGTCGCCGTGCCGGTTTAAATTTTTTTTAACCAAATTCTTGCAAACGGAGATATAAACTAATGGAGTTTTTATTAGATCCGGGAATTTGGGTTGGTTTGCTTACCCTTATTGTTTTAGAAATTGTTTTAGGTATTGATAACCTAGTATTTATTGCCATTTTGGCCGAAAAACTTCCTCCAGAACAACGTGATAAAGCACGTGTAGTAGGTCTTTCCCTAGCTTTATTCATGCGCTTGGGCTTATTGTTTGCTATCTCTTGGTTAGTCACTTTGACCAAACCGCTTATTACCGTCTTTGATTGGACATTCTCAGGGCGAGATCTTATTCTTTTATTCGGTGGTTTATTCCTGGTCTATAAAGCTGTGACTGAACTGCATGAAAAAATTGAGGGCAAGCCTGAAGTTAAAGTTACCACCAATATTGTTTATGCAAGTTTTACCGCAGTTGTTGCACAAATTGTAGTGCTAGACGCGGTATTCTCTCTAGATTCGGTGATTACCGCAATTGGCATGGTCGACAACATCTATGTGATGATGGTGGCCATGATTGTTGCCATGGCTGTGATGTTACTGGCTTCTAAATCGTTAACTGCTTTTGTAAACCGACATCCGACTGTCGTGATTCTGTGCTTAAGTTTCTTGTTGCTGATTGGTATTAGCCTAATTGCAGAAGGTTTTGGTTTCCATATTCCGAAAGGTTATATTTATTCAGGTATTGGTGTTGCCATTGCAATTGAAGCATTTAACCAGTTTGGTCAACGTAATGTAGCCAAACATGAATCTAAAATTCCATTACGTCACCGTACTGCAGATTCCATCTTGAAAATGATGGGCGGCAAAATGGAAACGGTCACTAACAGTGCTCAGCACTTTGAAGCGCAAGAAGCATTTGCTGATGAAGAGCGTTATATGATTGGTGGGGTATTAACCCTGGCAGAAAGGTCAGTTGCTTCGATCATGACTCCGCGCAGCCAGATTTCCTGGGTGAATTTGGATGACAGTGCTGAACAGATTCGTGAACAGGTACTTGCTGTACCGCATAGCTTGTTTCCAGTTTGTCGTGGTAGCCTGGATAAAGTATTGAGTGTGGTTCGTGCCAAAGAACTCCTTGATGTCATTGAAGAGCCAGAACAGCTCAGGGCTTTAATCAAACGCCATCGTCCGATTTATATTTTTGAAAAAATGAAAGTGATTGATGCCATTAATACCTTGCGTAGCTCGAAAGGTTCATTGGTATTGGTGAGTGACGAGTTTGGAAATGTGCAAGGTTTGATTTCTCCTCTGGATGTATTTGAGGCGATTGCAGGTGAATTCCCGGATGCTGATGAGCAGCTCGACTTGGTAAAAATTGATGATCATACTTGGAAAGCCTCTGGTATGCTTGATGTGTATCAGCTTGAACTGGAGCTGGGCATGCTGGATTTAGTTGAAGACGAGGCTGGTTATATCAGTCTTGCCGGTCTGATTTTAGAGAAAACTCATGGCAAAGTCAGTCTTGGGGCGCAACTGGAATATCACGGTATTCACTTTGAAGTGACTGAACTGGAAGATAACCGGATTAAGTCCGTACTCATTACCTATCCTTAGAGAATATGCTTGGGTAGAGTTTGGTAAAGAAGGTGATTCAGGATTTAAACTCGAGATTTATATCTTTTAATCCCTCTTTTTCCCTATTGAAAAAGCCTAATAGACTCGATCTGTTGGGCTTTTTTATTGTGCTTTGCCGTATTTTTATACAAAAAATTTCCTGAAATACTGCAACAAGATAAAAAATGGATGAATTGAGTTTAAATCCCTATTTCTAGTGATATTTAAGTAGATTGGAATCAGGAATAATTAATATATCAAAAAATTGGATCAATTTGATGCGTATTACAGAAACGATTTTCGATTTTGCAAAACTTGCATCTGAAGAAAAGCATCGTTTTTTTAAACTGGTCTGTGAGTTTGATCAGCACATTTTTCCGGATTCTTGCGAAGAAGAAATTTATAATTTTGTCTATGATCAGGATGCTGTTTCAGTTCTGGTCGTTCATTATTACCATAAGGACACACTGGTCGGACAAAATATTATTCCTGTGCTTAAGCTTTCTCTAGAGGGACAGCCTATCTTTGTGGTGAGTTACCGGGCGAGTATTTTACCCGCTTATCGTAAAGGTAACAGAACACTTAAAACCGCAATCCGAGTGGCAATCAATCAGCGAATTCGACATCCTTCCATTCCATTATGGTTTGTACCGACCATCATACAGCCTAAAATTTATACTTATTTTGCGTCTCGCTCACAGAATTTCTTTCCACGTAGATGCAAAGAAATTCCCCAACAATATTTAAAAGTTCTACAGATGATTCAGCAGCGTAAATCTGAAGTGCATAAACGTCGCGAAGATATTTTTGTCTATCCCTATGTGATGCCTCGCACTACACCTGAGCACATTCAACGTCTTAGAAATAAGGCAACACCGCATAGCAATTTTTTTATGCAGCATGTGCCGGACTATTTTGATGGCATGGGCTTGCTCTGTATCTGCAAATTGGATTTGCCAACGATTTTGGAAACGGTATTTAATTTATTTACAGGTCGAAAAATCTATTAAATTTCCGTCGTCATTCACTTTTTTATACCGATACTGGCATGAATATAAGCCCAGACCCGGTCATTACAATCTGAACCAGGTCAACCTTAGTAACCGGAATGTAGACTAAACTTAAAGGCTAAGAATTTTAAGATCCGCATATTGCTGGATTAAATCCGGATTTAAACTTTGAATTTGATCCATAAAGGCCACATTAAAACGTCCGACCGTTTGAGCTTGATCGAAGGCCAGTTTTCCTGCAATGGCAAAATGGGTATGGGCTGCAATCGTCGCAATAGTTGGTGATGTAACAGCGCAATAAGCTGCGATTAATGCACCCAGTGCACAACCTGTCGCAGTGACTTTGGGCTGTAAATAAGAACCGCCATTGACCTGAATTACGACATCTAGCTCTTTAGTCAAAATAAAATCGGATTCACCAGAAATGGCAATACAGTCAGCATGGGCTAACAGTACTTTAGCCTGATGATAGACATCGGCACTATCCAAAGTGCTATCCACGCCTTTGGATTCTACCTGGTTGCCTGCAAGCGTACTGATTTCTGAAGCATTACCTCGAATGACCGTGGGATGATATTGCAGTAATTTATCTACCATATCCGAACGCCATTTTAGAATAGGTCCATAACCTACTGGGTCGAGCACCCATGGGGTATGGGTATGCTGTGCTGTTTGTGCAGAAATTTGCATGGCCTGCATCTGTTCATGGGTGGGTGTACCCAGATTAATACTGAGTGCAGCGGCAATCGTAGTAAAACTTTCCGCTTCAAATGGATTGTCAATCATAGCCGGAGAGGCACCTGCTGCCAGCAATACATTGGCTGCATAATTTGCTGCAACACTGTTAGTAATACATTGCACCAAAGGCTGCCGGCTTTGCAGTTGTGTCCATGCTTCAACAATCTGCTCGACCAATGTTGACGTTTGATTCATGGGATTATTCCTTGAATTGTACAGGGTAGAGTCGGAGAAACTGGACATATCAATCACCATCTAGTGGGTGAAATTCTATTGGGTAAAATAGTGGTCTTGATGCTTACAGGTTCGACAGCAGAGTGTCACATAATTTTCAGCATCATAATCGACAGTAAGTTCATTAGAACCACAATACATACAGCGTTTTTGTGAATAAAAACTTAATCGCGGTTCAATTTTTTTCCATAACTTCCAGATGGGCTGGAAAAAAATACTTTCATCATAGCCCAGAAAGCGGAACAACAGGATTTCGCTCATCTTGCTAAAAGGAATGTTGTGTGGACGAGGCAGGGTGGAGGTTTCCCATTTTTCAGTTACGGAACGTTCACGATATTGTTGTAAGGTTTTCTTTAACAAATTGGTGTTAATGAAGTTTTCATTGCGTGCTTGTAGTACTTTTTGCTGATGCAAATATTCTAAAGCAGTTTGTACTAAATAGTAGATTTGACCTACTGCCAGAGAATCCATCAGGCGATAGCAGAAGGTCTGAAAGCTGTTGTTCCCTGCAATTTGAATGCCCCAAGTCCGACAATAAAACTGGGCGAACTGAATAATTTCCTGATACAGCACCAGATAAAGCGTATTTTTGACTTCATCGGCATTTTTAAAAGGCACACCCAAGGTTAAATTTTCATAGAACCAGTTTCTCAGTTGCTGGGTAATACTGAACAGACTCGGTTCCGAATAACCGTCCAAACGGACATTGACGTAATAATGATGGGCTTCGGATGCAAAATCCTTGGCAATCAGGATCTGTTCTTTTACCAGTTGCTTGATCAAATAATTCTGGAACAGATAATTTGGTGTAAGGGAATGATATTTAATGTTTTCCCAGTCTATATATTCATGATGCGTAGTATGTTCCTGAACCTGATTATCCAGAATACTGAGTAAAAACAATTTATTTAAAAAACTGATTTGATCCAGCCGGTATTCAACAGCATCTTTGTCTTTGGACTTCAGCTTACGCTGTTCTTGCAGCCGTGTTTCAGCCAGCATTTTTTTACGCTTGGACAGACATGTTTCACAGTGGCAGTTGCCACGTCCATCTTGAAACAGGCGATGATGACAGTGGCTGCATTCATGAAAATTCATTGCTTGATCGTACTGTTCAGCCTCTATCCAGAACATGGATGCCTGACATAAAGGACATGATGTACTTTCATCGAGCTGTTTTTGCAGAATTTGAAGAAGCATGGAATGGGTCGATCACAAGTCGGGTTAATCATTGCAGAGATTATACACCTGTCTTTTGCCAGGACGTGATGGAATAGTACTGAATGGAAAATAATTCGCTAAGCACAAGCTGGCCAGAAAGTAGGATACTGAAAAAATAGCCTAAGTTTTACAATACATTGAAATATGTGGAGGTGAAGACCTGATCTTTCATCTCCACAATAAAGGATAGAGGGCATCAGAAGGATGGGATTGAATCAGAAGGTAAGTTTTCGGTTAATAAGAGGCAGGACAAGGCAGAGACTCATCCTCCTCGCCTAGCTGCTTTGCATTAATCAAGGCCTGAACTTTTTTAGATGGAACTTTTTTGCTTCCTAGAGCATCGTAATTATTTAAAATTGCGCAAATATCCGCTGATTTCATTGGAATACCTTCACAGCTTAGAAACATGGCAATCACTTTGTGATCAATTCCGGCAGCATCAAGCGTTTGCATGGTTTTGATATTTTCAACGCGAACAATATGGTCTT
The DNA here is from genome assembly GCF_013420235.1 of Acinetobacter sp. YH01022. Lineage (NCBI taxonomy): Bacteria > Pseudomonadati > Pseudomonadota > Gammaproteobacteria > Moraxellales > Moraxellaceae > Acinetobacter > Acinetobacter sp. YH01022. The sequence continues at coordinate 7,425 of NZ_VOYP01000013.1, forward strand.
TTAAATACATAATACACCTCTTCTCGTTTTGTTTTAATTTTATAGTGCGCTTTACACAGATGAATACAAGCAAAAATCGTGCTCAAAATGTAGTCATCTTGAAAGTTAGTGTCAATTTGGGTTAAGTCATTTTAGTCAATCTGAAAAAATTGAATTTATACAAACATATATGGAAAGCATCATTTCCGCCGTAGATGGTTATATGTCGGAAAGTGAGGTTCATATCAAGATTGACATGGTTCATGTACTGCACTCATGCATCTTTAGTGGTCAATGAGGACATTAATTGTACCAATGTGCGTAATCTGAATTGAAAACAGGCAGCAATATGCCCATATAAGACTTAAATCAATGGCACAGACAGATTGCGAAAGTTGTCGTATGATCGAAGCATTTCACAACAACAACGTCTTGGCTTAAGAACGACAGGATTAGGACATTATATGAATATCGCGGCAAACCCGGTGGTTGAAGCAGACCAGACTGTTTATTTAAAAGACTATCAAAAACCTTCTTTTTTGGTGGATTCAATCAACTTAGATATTCGAGTCTATTCAGATCATACCCAAGTCAATGCAAACCTGGTGATGAAACGCCAGACTGCCGGCGATTTGGTGCTGCTGGGCCGTGATCTGGAATTAAAATCCATTACTTTAAACGGCAAGTTGCTGACTGAGGCAGATTACACGCTTGATTCAGAACAATTGGTGATTGCCAATGCACCAGATCAGGTCATTCTGGAAACTGAAGTGGTCATTCATCCGGAAAGCAATACCCAGCTTGAAGGTTTGTATCAGGCCAGTGGTGATTTATTCGTAACGCAAAACGAGCCTGAAGGTTTCCGTAAAATTACCTTCTATCCAGACCGTCCGGATGTCCTGTCTGTATTTACTACCCGTGTCGAAGCCGATAAAAAATTTCCGGTACTGTTAGCCAATGGTAACCTGATGGAAGCTGGTGAGGCTGGTGAAGGTCGTCATTATACTATCTGGCAAGATCCGACCAAAAAACCAAGCTATCTGTTTGCCTGTGTGATTGGTGATTTGGCGGTACTGAAAGATTCTTATGTGACCTCTGAAGGCCGTAATGTATCGCTGGAAATTTATGCCGAAGAAAAAGATATTCCAAAATGTCACATTGCCATGGAAGCATTGAAACATTCGATGCAATGGGATGAGGAACATTATGGTCGTCCCTATGACCTAGACAATTACATGATTGTGGCAACCAGTGCCTTTAACATGGGTGCCATGGAAAATAAAGGTCTGAATATTTTCAATACGTCTTGTGTGCTTGCCGATGAAGAATACACCACTGATGCTGCCATCATGCGGGTACAGTCGGTCATTGCCCATGAATACTTCCATAATTGGACCGGAAACCGGATTACCTGCCGTGACTGGTTCCAGTTGTGCCTGAAAGAAGGCTTGACGGTATTCCGTGATCAGTCTTTCTCAGAAGATTTACAGTCCGCAGCGGTACAACGTATTGATGATGTAGCTGTACTTAAAGCCCACCAGTTCCCTGAAGATTCTGGTCCATTATCGCATCCGCCACGTCCAGATCATTTTGTCGAAATTAATAACTTCTATACGGCGACGGTGTACGAAAAAGGTGCGGAAATTAACCGTATGATGTCGACCTTACTGGGTAAGGAAAAATTCCGCCAAGGGACTGACGAATACTTCCACCGTCATGACGGTCAGGCAGTAACCGTTGAGAACTGGGTGGCTGCGCTTACTGCTGGTTCAGGCGTGGATTTATCGGCATTCCTGATCTGGTATAACCAACCGGGTACGCCAAAACTGCAAGCCACAGGCGAGTATGATGCTGCAACTCAAACCTATCGCTTAAGCTTTAAACAAAGTTTAAAAACGAATGCAAAATATCCTAACCTCAAAGCGGTTCCGATTCCTGTGGCTTTGGCATTGTTTAATGCCGAAACAGGTGAGCAATATACCTTGCAATCTGAAGCACTGTTTGAAAATGGCGTAAAAGATGGCATGTATTTATTTGATCAAAATGAGGCAAGCATTGAATTTAGTGGCGTAACGGCAAAACCTGTGGTGTCATTGCTGCGTAATTTTTCTGCACCGGTCAATCTTGAATTCAACTATTCAGATGAAGAACTGGCCTTCTTGATGCAATATGAAACCAATGGTTTTAACCAGTGGCAGGCCACTCAAACCCTGCTGGAACGTATTTTTCTGGAAGAGCATGATGCTGATATTTATATTCAAGCTATGAAACATACTTTGCCTGAAGTCATTAAAAAAGATCCACTTTTGGCCTCACGTCTGTTTGATGTACCGACCGAAGGCTATTTGGGTAGCCGTATCGATACCGATTATCAACCTGCTAAAATTCAGGAACAGCGTAATGCTTTAATGGACACGTTAGCACGTGAATTGGGCGCATTCTGTAAACAGACTTATCTGGACTTAGATCCGGATAATCAGGGCGAATTCTCTCAGGCGATGGGTGTACGTGCCCTCAGAAACATCATGCTTGCTATGATTGCACGTCAGGGTGATGCCTCTGCCTTTGATTTAGCGTATGAACAGTATCATACAGGCAATATGTCTGAACGTTTGGGTGCACTTAAAGTCTTGGTTTGGAATGATGCGCCACAAGCCAAAGAAGCTTTAGCAGACTTCTATAGCCGCTTTGAAGATGAAGCCTTGTCGTTAGATCAATGGTTTCTGGTTCAGGCAGCGCATCCAAAAGCAAATGCAGAAACCATCAAATACTTAACTTCACATCCAGACTATGATTTGGGGAACCCCAACCGTATTCGTTCGGTAAGTGGCGGTTTAAATGCAAATCCAGTCAATACCTGGAGTTTTGGTGTGCAACACTTTATTGATCTGGCTAAATATCTGGACGAGAAAAACCCGATTGTCGGTTCACGCTTATTACAAGTGCTTTCTCGCTGGTACACCTTGGCAGAGCCACAACGTACAGAAGTGAAAAATGCACTGGAAGCCTTAAAGCCACAAGTGAAATCTAAAAACGTATCGGAAACTTTGAATAGTATGTTGAGTATCTAACTGAGCATCCATTAATCATGAAAAGCCTTTTCTTGGTGCAAACTGAGAAAAGGCTTTTTTGTTGATATTTCAAGTATTGTACGGGCTGAAAATGCTGCTTATGTTTAGATTAACTTAGTTGAATACTGGAATAGTAAGACATAATTCATATTGCATAATTACTTTAAAAGTGTCGAATAAATCACTGTTATGGCTTAAAATAGCCATGTCAAAGCTCATCTTAAGGTGAGCTTTTATCATTTACAGACTGTGATTGCATTAGCCTGTCATTTTACTAAATAGACTGGAGATTGGTTTTGTTAGTTAAAATTGAAGATGGTTTCTACCTAAATTCTCAGCATATCATTGCAATTCGGGTTTCAAAAAATGCGACTGACGGAAATTTTGCTGTGTTGATTGAATATACACCGAATAATATTCAGGCGATGGGAAGCTATCAAAAAAACTTTGCCAGCAAACTTGAAGCAGAAATTTACCTGCAAAATTTACATCAGCATATTTCCAAAACATAAACTGTGTTGAGGTTACTTCAATGCTGATTAAAAACAGTTTCTTTGGCAAATACGCCCCATTCAGTTTACCAGCTTGAGATCAAGTGCATGGCTGGCGGCAGAAGCAAATGATAGACATACTTATGTAATAAAAAGTCCCTGTGTTGCAGGGACTTTTTATTGCTTAGACTTTCATAATCAGTACTGGAATAGGAGACTGAGTCAAGACTTCTTGGGCCACACTTCCCAACACTAATTTCTTAAATCCGGTACGACCATGTGAGCCCATAATAATCAGATCGGCACCCACTTCATCGGCAACCTGCATAATACCTTCAGCAGGTGATACACCCCGAACGATTTTGGTATCGACTGCAATGCCATCACGAATGAAAGATTGCTTGATTTCTGCCAGGTTCAACTGTGCATTTTTTTCAGCTTCGATAAAGTAATCGGTAATTGCCGGTGCGACTTTATAAAAATCAACTCCAACAAAAGGATCAACCGCAATCACACTGGTAATGGTGACCTGGCAATTTAAAGGTTTGGCCAAAGCCAGAGCCTGTTCAACAGCGGCATAAGAAATAGGAGATTCATCTACTGGAACCAAAATATGTTTATAAGTCATGAAATTACCTTATGAATATTGCTGAATGGATAAGTGTGATGGAGATTTATAATCAGTTATGATGATCATTTTACCAATTGCCGAAATTGATAAAATGAGCCTTTCATCTATGGAGAGGCTCATTAAAAAACTTATTCTTTGACCACTAAAACAGGAAGCTTGGTGGTTTTTAGAACATCCTGAGCAAAGCTGCCCAGAAGGAATTTTTGAAAACCTTTACGACCGTGAGAACCCATCACAATCAGGTCAGTTTTCAATTTTTCCGCAGTTTCCAGAATACCTTCTTCTGAAATATTGCCCTTAATGATTTGAGGTGTTGCAATGACACCATTTTCAGCGGCAATTGCTTTGGCTTTTTCTAAGGCTTTTTCGGCATTGGCATAAGCCTGCACAAAATATTCTTTCATGATTGGAGATGGATAATAAAAATCTGCTTGAGAAAATGGGTCTTCAGTAACCAAGCTGATCAATGTTAACTGACTGGAAAATGCTTTAGCAATTTGAGCTGCATTTTTAACTGCAGAGAAAGAAATTTCTGAGCCATCAACTGGGACTAAAATATTTTGATAAGACATAAGCATGATTCCTTAGCATTTATTATGTAGCTATTGTTTATACATAGCACATTGTATTGAATTGATCAATTTACTCTGTAAAAAATGTTTTAAAATTCATTAAATTATATACAAATTATAAATATAACTGTATTCACTGTGACATTCAAAAACCGAGTTTAAAAATCAACATTTGGGCCTGTATTTCTAAATGTTTAAACAGTCATTAAAATGCTGCAAAATATGATGATTTTTCTCAATTTTGTGGAAAAGTTGATAGGGCAAATTGTGTATTCGAAATCTTTTAGTCTAAGTGTATGCCTCATTGCTGCACTATCCAGTAGTGCTTGCCAGAATATACAAAGCAATAGCAAGGTCATTGCCAGTGTATTTAATGCCTCGACCAATGTTCAAAAAAAGTTTATTGATCGGCATGCTCCTGAAGTTTTAGCTCAAACCAATATTGCATATCTGCAAAATCCGGTGCTGCATCTGGATCTTTACCAACCCCGTGATATTGCAGAGTTGGGAAACCGGCCAACGGTGGTCTGGATTCATGGCGGTGGCTGGATTTCCGGTTCTAAACAACATGCTCGAGGCTACTTTAAACGTCTTGCTGATCAAGGCTATAACGTGGTTTCAGTCGAATACCAATTTGCTCCGCAAACGATTTATCCTGAGCAGCTGCTGCAAATTAATCAGGCCCTAAAATTCATTAGCGAGCATGCCGAGACTTACCATATTAATGCCCAGCACCTGTATCTGGCGGGTGACTCGGCAGGTGCAAATTTAGTCAGTCATTATGCAGCTTTACTCAGTAATCCTGATTTTGCCCGAAAGTCTGCGATTTCACCGTTAATCCAGCGTGAGCAAATTAAAGGGTTGATCCTGCATTGTGGTATTTATGATATGAATGCCTTTATCAAAACGGCTCCAGATGAATTAAAACTGATTGAATGGGGAGTGTTTAATCTGGTTCAGGCCTATACCGGCAATAAAAAAGATGATACAGATTTCTTAAAAAGCATTTCTCCCATTCAATATTTAACTGCGAATTATCCGCCTGTTTTCATTAGTGGCGGCAATAAAGACTTTTTGACCAGGACTCAGTCTGTCCCTTTTGTAAGTGCTTTGCTTAATCAGAAGATACCGGTAACCGAAGTTTTTTATCCTGAGTCTAAAGAGTTTTTGGTCCATGAATATCAGTTTATGATGAGTAAAAGGGCCAGTCAGCAGACATTTAAGCAAACCATCCAGTTTATTCAAAAATATAGTGATTCAGCTTTGTAGCTTCGTTTTAGACAGGTCATATCTAAAAATGGGACAGCCCTTAAATTATTTAAAATAGTACTTTAATGTAAATTGAGCAAAAGATGATTAGAATTCTGTTTTGTTAGCTTATCCCTTACTGGGTTTAGCTATTATTTTAGAAGAAACAGAACTCACTTTTTGCTCAAAATGGAAGATTCTGGCAAACAGGGATCGAGTTTGCTGGTGATTGTGTGTTCTAAATTCATCGGGCGGGGTTAGCAGGAAGATTAAGAAATTATCATCCTGCATGTCAAGCACACAATTATAAACCTGATTCTGGCTTACCCTGTGCAGGAATATCCATAGCCTGATTAATAAACCGCAAAAATTATTTGCAGGATTGCACTACTTTAAACTTGAATATAATGGATACGACAATACCAAAAATTAAACCCCAGAAGGCTGAACCAATCCCAAAAAACTGAATGCCGGAAGCGCTGAATAAAAAGGTCAATAATGCGGCTTCTCGTTCGCGGACATCCTGAAAGGCGATAGCTATGTTGTGGCTAATGGTGCCCAGTAAGGCAATGCCGGCCAGAGCAACAATAAAAATGGCTGGGAAAGACATCAGCAAACTGGTCAGTGTCGCCGCGAAAACCCCCATCAAGATATAGAAAAATCCACAGCTTATGCCGGCAATATAGCGTTTCTCTGGGTCAGGATGAACCTGATCATCCAGACTGACGGCTGCACTAATGGCTGCAATATTGACCGTGTAACAGCCAAATGGAGCCAGCAGGGTCTGGGTAACTCCGGTCCAGCCAATCAGCTGATTGACATGGGGCTGATAGCCATAGCTTTTGATCATGGCAATACCGGGTAAATATTGTGATGCCATGTTAATGACGAATAATGGCAAGGCCAAACCCAAAAGGGCGGACCAGCTAAATTCAGGACTAATCCATACCGGTTGCGCCAAACTCCATTGTAAAACTGGAGGATGAAACTGCATAAACATTGGACAGAGCACAAGTCCGGCAATCACGGTAATGACGATGCTGTAACGTGGAGACAGACGTTTAGACAGAACATACGCTGCTAACAATGAAATGATAAAGCCCCAGTCATTTTGCATGCTGGCAAACAGGGCAATGCCGAATTTGAGTAACACACCTGCCAACATGGCACTAGTTAAGCTTTGTGGAATATAAGATAAAATTTTCTGAAAAATACCCGAAAAACCTAAAATGGCACTGAGTAAACCACAGACCAGAAATGCACCGATGGCTTCGTGCAAGCTATAACCATTGCCAGTGGCTAAAATCAGGGCCAGTCCAGCAGTTGACCATGACGTGGCAACTGGATATTTAAATTTCCAGGACAAAATTAAACCAGACAGTCCAATCCCTAAACCTAATGCCCAAAACCAGGAGCTAATTTGCTCTGGCGTAGCCCCTAATATTTGTGCAGCTTGAATGACCAAAACTGCCGAAACACTGATACCAATCAGAAAGGTAATGAAACCTGCAAATACCGCAGGAACGGAAAAGTCTTGGAGAAATTTGTGCATACATCCTTTGCGTGCTGGATTTGTTAAAATTTGAAAAGTGTAATAATCATACGCCTGTGGTTAATAAGCGGAAAGAAATTATTGCCTCAATTTATAGGCTTTTTACAGGTTTAATTTGCTTCTTTAGACCGTAGAACTACAGGGTTGAGGTCGCGAGTTTAATCCCGAAACCACAAAATAACAGTCCCACAGCTGCTACACATGAGGCCGTTACTTTATAACGCGAAGTAAAATAAGATGCCAGTTTTGCACCGGAAAAAATCAGGATGGTTAAATAACTCATGCTAATGATCTGCAAGATGACTGCAAGTGCAGTAAAGGTAATGGCCGGATAAGGATAGGCCGGATCGACAAACTGCACAAAAAAGGACAAATAAAATAAAATGGCTTTGGGGTTTAAAATACTGATGGTTAATGCTGTTTTAAAGGGTTGCAGCTGTTCAATATTTTTTTCTACTGTTGCTATTTGTGTTGTGGAGTGCAGGACATTCCAGGTGTGATAGGCAGCAATCAGCAATTTTATGCCCAAATAACTTAAGTAAATTGCACCGATAATCTTTAGTAAGGTAAATACCCAAGGGAAAGCATGCAGTAATGAGGCTGCACCCAATGCTGTCAGTAGAATTAAAATCAGGTCACCGGTATAGACACCAAAAGCACTTTTATAGCCGGCTTTAATACCGAAACGTGAAGCGATGGACATCACATACAGTGAATTTGGACCGGGTAGTAATACGATTAGGGTAGTGCCAATAATATAGGTGCTAAGATCGGTTATGCCGAACAAAATATACTCTCAAATCATCAAAAAAGCCGACCTGTTCACTATAACAAAATCGGCTTTTTTTAGGGAAAGATAGGAATAAATTAAGCTTTAATTTCAGCATCCAAGCCGAAAGATTGGCGCAGTAAGGTATTTAACTGTTCACGCGCTTTAATAAATCCGTCAATGCCGCTTTGTAACAGTTGAGAAGACATTAAATCTTTTTCAATCTGAGCTTTAAAGCTTTCTTGGGTTAAAGGCTCAACCTGATGCTGGCAATGGGCCTGAGTATGATCGTTGCTAAGCTGGGCCACCACTTCACGCTGGTCCTGTTTCAGTTCTGCCAGAAGGTTAGGAGAAACGGTAAGCAGATCACAGCCAGCCAATCCAAGTACCTGATCTATACTGCGGAAACTTGCGCCCATTACTTCTGTTTTGATGCAATGCTGCTTGTAGAAATGATAAATCTGTTTGACTGAAAGTACACCCGGGTCTTTATCAATTGGATAATGATCGACATTTTCCGCTTTTTTATACCAGTCCAGAATACGGCCGACAAAAGGTGAAATCAGGGTGACATTGGCGTCCGCACAGGCTTGAGCCTGATGCAAGCCGAATAACAGGGTCAAGTTACAATGAATGCCTTCAGCTTCTAATGCTTTGGCTGCCTGAATGCCTTCCCAGGTGGAAGCGATTTTAATCAGGATACGGTTCTGATCGATCCCATAGGTTTTATATAATTCCAGAAGTTCTTTGGCTTTGGCAATGGTGGCTTCAGTATCGTAAGAAAGTGCTGCATCGACTTCGGTAGAAACACGTCCTTGAATCAGTTTTAGAATTTCCACACCAAACTTGACTGTCAGGATATCGATGGTACGTTCAACCAGAAGATCGCCACTATACCCTTCAGATTTCGCCTGTTCAAAGGCAGCTTCAATCAGTTCTTTATTTTCAGGCTGATTCGCTGCAGCTGTAATCAGTGAAGGATTTGTTGTTGCATCAAGAGGGCGAAATTTTTCGATTGCGGAAAAATCGCTACTGTCGGCAACAATGGTAGTAAGGTTTTTTAATTGATTTAAGGCTGATTGAGTCATTGTCGTCTGGTTCTTAAAGTTATTTCCCGTTTATTTGTTATATCACAATCTCCTGTTATCCAAAGTAAAAAGCGCGTATAAGACCTGTCTATTTTATGTTTTTTCTTGAATTTCGGATGTGATTAATCAAAAAATGAGCAGCAGCACCCAGCTGGCTTTCACGACTCCAGACCAGATCAACAAAATATTCAAATTTTGGAGTGAAATCCAAAAAGTTAAGAATCTTAAGTTGTTGTTGAATATGCGGATTCTGGTTTAGCATTTCTAAAGGTAAAACTCCCCATCCCAGACCCTGCTGGATCATGGCACAGGCAGATAAATGGTTATCTGTACGCCAGTATTTTTTTGAAAATAACAATTCCGGCTTGATGCTGCGATCGCGACTTGCCACTACAATTTGCCGGCTTTGCAAAATTTGCTCATAGCTCACCTGTTCAAATGTGGCCAAGGGGGAATCAATAGCCGTAACCGGCACCAAAGCCTCACGCTTGAGTTCGACAAACTGTTCGCGCGTTTCCAGCTGTTCGCGTTCAAACATGAGTGCTAACTGCGCAGTCTGGTTGAGCAGCATCTTTAAGGCATCTTCCTGCGGAGCTGAAAAAATATTGATTTGCAGTTCTGGAAACTGTTTTTCCAGCAATGAAATATAGTCAATCCATTTTGTGTGCAACAGTTCAGAGACCACCACAATATTTAAAGCAGATTCCAGACCTTGACTCAGGGCAAAAGCTTGCTGTTTCCATTGATTGATTTCAATTAAGAGCTGTTCGGTTTTTTCATATAAGGTTAGCGCTTGTGGGGTCGGTACAGGCTCACGGCCAGCACGGGTGAAGAGGGATAAATTAAGATCAACTTCCAGATTGGCAATCGACATACTAACTGCCGAAGGTACTTTGCCGAGCTGTCTGGCAGCCGCAGAGAATGAGCCGCTTTCAATCACGGTTTTAAATATGATCAGTTGTTCTTGATTAATATTCATCTATCAAAACTTTTGAAAGAATCTAATTCGATTAATCAATATTATCAAAATAAAATGTCTGCATCCAAATGAAAGAGTTTTAAAATGTTGATGTCAAAAAGAAGGATAATCCATGCGCTAAGCTATGAAACGATCCTACTGGTGATCATTGCAATTGCATTAAGCTTTATTTTTGAAATGCCTATGGAGGTGACCGGTAGCTTAGGTGTTGCAATGGCCGTGACTTCCGTGATTTGGAATATGACTTTCAATCATTTTTTTGAAAACTTTGAAGCCAAACGTCAACTGAAAAGAACAGTCGGTGTACGTGTTTTACATGCTATTGGTTTTGAAGGTGGTTTGATGCTGGCGACCATTCCAATGGTGGCTTATGCTTTGGAGATGTCAATTTGGCAGGCAATTTTGACTGATCTCAGTATGACTTTGTGTATTCTGGTCTATACTTTTATTTTCCAGTGGTGTTATGACTATATTGAAGCTAAATTGAACATTAGTCATCATGTGAAATCTACAGCCTAATTTAAATCTGTGATCTAAAAAGCATGGCTGATGTATGGTTTTTGATAGACACTCATCTTATTTGTATTTTCGCATATTCAAGATATTAGTGAGCATATAAATAGCCAAATAATAAGATGATAATAAAAAAGCCCCTCACTCGAGGAGCTTTCCTGAACCAAAGATTCAGATTATTTTTCAATAATTGCTGTTACACCTTGACCACCCGCAGCACAAATCGAGACTAAAACACGGCCTGAACCTTTTTGGTGAATCAGTTTTGCTGCGGTTGCGATAAGACGACCGCCAGTGGCTGCAAATGGGTGACCCGCTGCTAAAGATGAACCTTTAACGTTAAGCTTGGAACGGTCAATTGAACCCAGTGGAGCATCCAAGCCTAAACGTTCTTTACAGAATTTTGGGTCTTCCCATGCCTTAAGGGTAGAAAGAACCTGTGATGCAAATGCTTCATGAATTTCATAGTAGTCGAAATCTTGCAGGGTAAGACCGGCACGTTCGAGCATACGTGGAACGGCATAAGCAGGTGCCATCAACAAGCCTTCTTTTTTCTCAACAAAGTCAACTGCTGCAGTTTCCTGGAATGTTAAGTAAGCTAAAATTTCGTGACCATTGGCTTTAGCCCATTCCTCAGAAGCTAACAATACACAAGATGCACCATCAGTGAGTGGAGTTGAGTTGCCCGCAGTCATGGTACGTGCATCACCTTTACCAAAAGCCGGTTTAAGTTTTGCAAGTTTTTCTACAGAAGAATCTGCACGTAAGTTATTGTCACGTTCTAAACCGATGAATGGTGTGATCAGGTCATCGAAGAAGCCTTCTTCGTATGCAGCCGCCATTTTTTGGTGAGATGACGCTGCAAGTTCGTCCTGTGCTTCACGAGAAATACCCCATTCAAGTGCAGTAATCGCCTGATGGTCACCCATAGAAAGACCGGTACGTGGCTCACCGTTTTTAGGGGCATCCATCAAGTCTTTAACATTAATTTTGGTTAATGCTTTTAAACGGTCTTTCGCGGTTTTCGCAATGTTCAGTTCAAGCAATGCCTTACGTAAGCCATCACCGAAAGAAATTGGCGCATCAGAAGTCGTATCTACACCACCCGCAATACCGACTTCAATTTGACCCAGTGCAATTTTGTTGGCAATCTGGAATGCTGCTTGCAAGCCTGTACCACAGGCTTGCTGAATATCGTAAGCAGGTGTTTCTGGAGCAAGTTCAGTATTTAACACGCACTCACGGGTCATGTTAAAGTCACGGCTGTGTTTTAAAACTGCGCCGGCAACGACTTCGCCTAAACGTTGACCTTGTAAATTAAAACGCTCAATCAGACCATTTAATGCTGCAGTAAACATGTCGCTGTTAGAAGCAGTAAAGTAAGCACCGTTTGAACGGGCGAAAGGAATACGGTTACCACCGATAATTGCAACGCGGCGAACTGTGTTTTGGCTCATGGTGTTATCCTGTTGAACAGACGTTTGAGGTGTAGATTCGGGTGTTATTGTCGTTGAAGCTATAGTTTTACTACGTGCCGATGTGGAACGGGTACGGGGTGTTTTAGGCGCAGCATCTGCTGACGTGGCCGCCGGGCCAGAAGTTTTAGTTGTGCGCGCAGTACTTTTTGATGGTTTTGACACAGTTTCCGTAGCAGAATTATCGACTGCCGGATTTTCTTGAGTTGTTTTGCTCATCAGGCTTTTCCAAGCATTTTACAGTATTCTTGGCGTGTACATTAACATAATCTAAAAACAGCTGAATTGACTAAAATGACATTAGGCAAAGCATTCAGGTCAAGACATCTATAATTTAACTCAAGTATGATTCTATGGAAACTGATGGATGTATTGAAATATAAGTGCCTGACATCATATTGAAGTTAAAAAGATATTTTCAAAACCATCAAAAATTAATTTGTATGAGAGATAATAAACATGACTGATCAATACCAAACCTTTGCAAAATCTCCTATTGGTAAATTTGTCATCAAAAATTTAGGCTTGCCATCGCCAACTTTTTTAGAGCGTTTTGAGTCTGCGACACCTGTAGTGAAAGGGGCGGTGTTATTTGGTGCTGCATCATCAAGTACATTATCTGGTGCAATCGCACAGGTTCTGGCCAATATTCATGCCAATAGCTACGCAGGTAACAACTCCGAATTACAGCAAGCAGCTGCAAAAACAGGTTTAAATCTGGGCGCTTTTCACCCGGGCGATAAAGAGTCTAAATTTAAAGCAGTCATTTTTGATGCGTCTGGTATCCAAAACTCTGAACAGCTAAAAGAACTTTATAACTTCTTTAACCCGATTGCGCGTCAAATCCAGGCTTCAGGCCGTGTCATCGTTGTAGGGATTAGCCCTGAGACTGCAAAAACGCTAAAACAGGCCATTGCCCAACGTGCACTTGAAGGTTTTGTAAAATCAGTCGGTAAAGAGTTTAAGAAAGGTATAGCGGCAAATCTGATTTATGTTGATCAAGGTGCTGAAGCAAACCTTGAATCTACAGTGCGTTTTGCATTATCTCCGCGTTCTGCTTATGTTTCTGGTCAAGTTATTCGGGTTTCTAAAGCTGAAGTTGTCGATGTAGACTGGGCCAAACCTCTTGCTGGAAAAACTGCTGTAGTCACTGGTGCAAGCCGCGGGATTGGTGAAGCAATTGCCCATGTACTTTCACGTGATGGCGCACATGTCATTTGCCTGGACGTTCCCCAACAGCAGGCGGATCTGGACCGTGTTGCGGGTGCCATTGGCGGTTCAACTTTAGCAATTGACATCACGGCTGCGGATGCCGGTGAAAAAATTAAGGCTGCAGCAGCGGCGAAGGGCGGTCTTGATATCATCGTACATAATGCAGGAATTACCCGTGACAAAACTTTGGCCAATATGAAACCAGAGCTTTGGGATTTGGTGATCAACATTAACTTGTCTGCAATTGAGCGTGTCAATGATTACCTTATTGAAAATGCAGGGTTGAACAGCAACGGTCGTATTGTTTGCGTATCGTCAATTTCAGGTATTGCGGGTAATTTAGGGCAAACCAACTATGCTGCTTCTAAAGCGGGCGTGATTGGTGTGGTGAAATTTACGGCACCTATTTTGAAAAATGGCGTAACCATTAATGCCGTAGCACCGGGCTTCATTGAAACGCAAATGACAGCGGCAATTCCATTTGCGATTCGTGAAGCAGGTCGCCGTATGAACTCAATGAGTCAAGGCGGTCTACCGGTTGATGTTGCTGAAACAATTGCATTATTTGCATCTTCAGCGTCTACAGGTTTAAATGGTAACGTGGTTCGTGTGTGTGGTCAAAGCTTGTTAGGGGCTTAACACATTAAAGTCCTCTCCCTTGGGGAGAGGATTTAGGAGAGGGAGATAAGGGGATATATTATTAACCCTCTCTCTAGCTCTCTCCCAGAGGGAGAGAGAACTCCATTAAATAAATTAGAAAAACTTCCAAAGGTTCAGTATGAATACTCGCCATTTTAGTCAACTTCCAAAACCTTATTTAGCCTATCCGAAAGTGATTCAAGGCTTGATTTTTAAAAAGCCTAAAGGTGAACAAGTGCTGCCGCAAGTTGAATATGTGGTGGATTCATTCAAGGTCGATCAAAAGCATCTTAAAGCTTATAACGAAGTGTGCGGCTTCAAGAATAATGGTTATATTCCAGCCATTTATTTAGCGGTGCTATCGCAAAGCCTGCAAATGCATATGATGACGACTGAGACTTTCCCATTTGCAATTTTAGGTCTGGTACATATTCGCAACCAGATTAAACAAAACCGCAAAGTGGGTACTAATGAAGCATTAACATTGTCCTGCAAGTTTGGTGATATACAACCTCATGATAAGGGCGTGCAGTTTGACTTTATGACCACGGCGAAAGTCGGCAATGACGTGGTGATGGAAGGGGTAACTACCTATTTAGCCCGTCAAAAAACCAGTGTTAAAGCTACTCCTAAACTGGTAGACAATAAAACGCCAGCCTATGAACTCAATGCCGAATGGAATGTATCTGAAAATACCGGTCGCCGTTATGCTTTAACGTCTGGTGACTTTAACCTGATTCATATCCATGCCATCACGGCAAAAGCATTCGGTTTTAAACAGGCGATTGCCCATGGTATGTGGAGCAAAGCGAAAGCACTGGCCAGCTTAACTTTGCCAGATGCCTACGAAGCTGATGTCTGGTTTAAGCTCCCGATGTATCTCCCTTCAAAAGTGGAGTTCTTGACTGCTCAGGAAGGACAAGATACCGAGTTTGTCATCCGAAACGGTAAAAACAAAAAACCGCATGTCACGGGAAGTGTCAAAGCACTTTAAGACCAAAGCCTAAGTCACTGTCGATTTAGGCTTTTTTGTTTTAAGCTCATGGAAAACAGATTTCTAGGGATGGAAGGATGCAGCAACTAAAAGATTACCTTTTTGCCAATACGGCAAATTATCAAGGTCACGTCGATGAACGCTTTATCGACCTTGCCAGACAGTTCAGCCGGATGCAGGATGTACGGACAGAGTTAGGTGGCGCTGCTCTGGTGATTTATTTTCAGGGTCAAAAAGTTGTTGATATCTGGACCGGGAAAAAGTCTGAAACTGAAAGCTGGCAAGCAAATACCTTGTCGCTCTGCTATTCCACCGGGAAAGGGGTTTTATCTACCTTAGCGCATATTTTAGTCAGTGAAGGTTTTGTTGAGTATGATATTCCAGTAGCAACTTACTGGCCTGAATTTGCCCAACAGGGTAAAGATCAAATTACCTTAAGGCATATGCTGAGTCATCAAAGCGGTTTATATGATATTCGCAATCTTGTTGCTGATGCCTCGGAAATGGCGGATTGGCAGCATATGCTTGCTGTTATAGCCCAGGCCAAACCACGTTTTGCAGTGGCGACAGATGCAGCATATCAGCCCTTAACCTTTGGCTGGCAAGTCGGTGGCATTTTGGAAAAAGCCACAGGTAAAACACTGGCGGAACTGATGCAACAATATCTGGTTGCACCATTACAATTAGATGCTGCCTATTTTGGTGTACCTAAGGAAAAACTGGCTGAAGTTGCCCGGATTATTCCTCAACAAAAAGTTTCAAAAGATAAGCTTCAAAATCCCAAACCTAAAGTAAAACCTACACAGGCACGCAAAGCATCTCCATTCGATAAATTATTGGAGTTATCCGGCCAAAAACCTCAAGACTTTCAGGATGCGATGATTCCAAAAGGAATGAAAAATTTCAGCTTTTTTAGTGATCAAGGTTTACAAGTTATAATTCCTGCGGCAACAGGTGTATTTAGTGCCAATAGCCTAGCTCGAATTTATGCCATGCTTGCGAATGGCGGGGAGTGGCAAGGGCAGCAGTTGATAGGCACTGAAATCTTTAAGCAGTTAAGCCAAATTCAGTACACCCGACGTGACCGGATTATGCCACTACCGATGCATTGGCGATTGGGTTATCACCGTATCCTGACTTTGGGAAAATCATCCTCAGGGTTTGGGCATATGGGCTTTAATGGTTCTGGTGCATGGTGTGACCCGGAGCGTGGTTTAAGTTTTTCCTATCCCCATAATTTTTCCACGGCTTCCATCACAGGCGATTACCGGCTGTGGGGCTTGACCCAGGAAACACTACGCTGCGCGGATCGTATCTTGGCAGGTCGTAAGGGTTGGTTTTAATGTGCAACATGTTGCTGAGGAAAATAACGGGAAAATATGCTACTTTGCCTGAGATTCTAGCTGCTGTTGATATTTCATGAAAAATGTCGTGTTAATTCCTTTGCTGGCAAGTACTGCATTATTGGGATGTCAGGATGCCAACCAATCGAATACGCAAGGTAAGGCATCTATAGAATCACAAAAGCAACTGGCAGCGTGGGCAGGAGAATATGAGGGTACAACACCGTGCATGAGCTGTTTATCCCGTTGTGAAGATTGTTCAGGTATGGCTGTGACTTTGGCATTATATGAAGATCAAACCTATACCTTAACCCGTGAAAGTTTAAGTGGTCATAGTGAAGTCGAAACCTTGAAAGGTAAGCTGCGTTTTACAGATGAATCAAAGCAAAGAATTGAGCTGATCAATGTGGCAACGCGTAATTTACTCTATGTAAATTTAGATGAAAAAGTTCTTGAAATTCGTGAAGATCAAAGCGGTAAAAGCTACCAGATGCAAAGTGATTTTCTTTTGTGAAAACTAAGCTAATTTTATTGAATGTATAAATAAAAATTTCGTCTTTGTTTCGGTGGAATAGAAGATTTTTATTGTTCATACCTCCGCCATTTATTTCACTATTTTATAAAAAAACAGTATGCTTAGACCTGTAAAAAGGAGCATACATGTATCAAGTACTTGCACGAAAATACCGTCCACGTAATTTTAATGAATTGGTGGGGCAAAACCATGTGTCGCGCGCACTGACGAGTGCCTTGGAACGTGGTCGGTTGCATCATGCGTATTTGTTTACCGGGACGCGCGGGGTAGGTAAAACCACCATTGCCCGTATTTTGGCGAAATGTCTGAACTGTGAAACTGGCGTGACCTCAACGCCTTGCGAGGTCTGTGCAACCTGTAAGGCGGTGAATGAAGGCCGTTTTATCGATTTAATCGAAATTGATGCGGCATCACGTACAAAAGTAGAAGATACACGTGAATTGTTGGATAACGTTCCCTATGCTCCTACACAAGGTCGTTTTAAGGTTTACTTGATCGATGAAGTGCATATGCTCTCAACGCATTCCTTTAATGCGCTGCTCAAAACACTTGAAGAACCGCCAGAACATGTAAAATTCCTTTTTGCCACGACTGATCCACAAAAATTACCGATTACCGTTATTTCCCGTTGCTTGCAATTTACTTTGCGTCCACTAGCAGTCGATGAAATTACCGAACATCTCACCAGTATCTTAAACAAAGAAGAAATAAAAGCCGAACAGGATGCCATCTGGCAAATTGCTGAATCTGCCCAGGGTTCATTACGTGATGCCTTATCTTTAACCGATCAGGCCATTGCCTATGGTCAGGGCGCAATCCAGCATCAAGATGTCAAAGACATGCTGGGTCTGATTGACCGTACCATCATTTATGATTTGATCTTGGCCATTCATCAGAACCAGAAAGCCCGTGTCAGTGAATTGCTGATGCAATTTAGACAACAGGCGCTGGATGTGTCACTGGTTCTGGATCAATTGATTTCAACCTTGCATGAGCTGGCATTATTGCAGTATTTGCCTGAGCTGAGCTTGAAATACAGTGCTGAAATCAATCAAAAGATTATGCAGTTATCTCAATGCATTTCAGCACAAGATTTACAATTGTATTATCAGGTGGCCTGTAAAGGCCGTGCTGACCTGCAACTGGCGGTGACGCAAGAGCAGGGCTTTGAAATGTGCGTATTGCGCTTATTGGCGTTCCGTCCATTACAGCCCAATGAAGTTCCAGTATCGCAAGCACAACAAGTTGTTACACCGGGCGTTCAGCCTGTAGTACAACAGTCGATTCAACACGAGGTTCAGCAGCAAGCATCTCAAAATATAATGGTAGAACAGGACACACCTGTTGAATCAGCAGCTGTATATGATGATTTTGATGATGCTCAGTATGATGATGACCCATTTAATGAAGTTACAGCTCAATCTGTTTCTGTAGATGAACCAAGTTCGGATGATTTCCTGGAACTCGAAACAGTAGAAGCTGAAGTGCTATCTAAATTACCAGATTCACCATTAAATCCGGATCAAGCACAGTCAGAAAAAATTATCTTCGATCCATCCAGTGACGATGCATTATTTGGCTTTGACGATGAGCCGGAAGCGCTCAGCAATACAACTGATGAAGCAAGCAGTGATGACTTTCTGTTTGATGAACTAGTACCCTTAGTACCTTTAGCAGCCAATCAATCAACGCCTGTCAAAGCTCCAGCGGAAGTTCAGGTGCAAGTTCAGCAACCTATAGAAGAAACAGCACAAGATTCATTATTTGATTTGGCAGCTGAACCGGCTGTTCCTGCACATCAAGATGTACAAGGCAATCTGTCAGATGTTTCCTCGAAACTGATGCCACAAGATATTTTAAGACTAAAGCCTCAAGTTCTTGAAGGCGAGTGGACGGTGGATAAATGGGAGTATTGGTTCCGTAACAGTGATCTTTCACCGGCAGTCCAAGAATTGGCTCAACATGGCGTGATGACGGGGCAAATTAATGGTGATTCAATCTTCCATATTCCAAAACAATATGAAGCTCTGTTGACCCAGTTGCAGCATGCCTTGGAGCAGGCATTAAAAACAGAATGGTCGAGTACTCATTTTCAGGTTCATTATGCAGATGTAGAAACCACAACGCCGTATAGCATGCAAAGTGAGCGTAAAGAAAAAGCCTATGCACGTGCGGCAGAGCTACTGCATGCAGAACCAGCGGTCAAAGAGCTTCTGCAAAACTTTGAGGGTGAAATACAGAATATCCAGCTCAAATAAGCTTATTCATTCACATTATATAGATATAAAGCATCCCGTATTTTAATTGGAATCGGGGTGCTTTTTCGTGTCTGTCGGTCTACAAATACATGTACGAAATGACCCTGTGCAGAAGCCACTTCATGACCCTGTTTAAAAATCGCTAAATCATATTGTACGGATGAATTTCCCAGTTTCGAAATAGCTACGCCGACCTCAATGATTTCAGGATAAGACAGTTCCTGAAAAAAGCTACATGCCGAATCGACCACCAAGCCAATGACTGGCGAATAGCGAATATCAAAGTCGGCCTTTTCAATCAGTAAGGCATTGGCAGCTGTATCAAAATAACTGTAATAAGTCACATTGTTGACGTGTCCATAAATATCATTATCCGACCAGCGGGTTTGAATAGGTAAAAAGTATGAAAAATCGGCACGATGTTTGGGTATTTGTTTCATTGGCATAGTTGTTTTGATGATTTCATTTGTTTTTACTGTGAAGTCCATAAAAATACAAGTGAAAAAATAGATCATCTCAATAAAATGGGATGACCTGTAATAAATCATTATTTGGTTATTTTGATATCACTTAAATCTGTTTTTATCACAAATATAAATAGAAATTTATGCATAAATAGCTTGGTAAATTTCCCGTGCATCCTGTTGAATCAGGTCACGCGGGTTATTTTGCAACAGCCGGGTTTGCAGCATCGCATCACTTGCCAATTGATCCAGCATATTTTCAGGAACATTTAAATCTTTCAGCTTTAAAATCAGGCCACTTTGGTCTAAGTGATTTTGCATATGATCAATAAATAAATCACACAAACCATCTGTACTGCCAGTACTTTTCGGGTCCAACCAGCACATCAGTTCGGCATAGTACTGTTTGGCATTTGGTGCATTGAATTTTAATACTTCGGTCAAAACCAGAGCATTGCTATGGCCATGTGAAATATGAAAATGTCCGCCTAAGGGATAAGCCAGTGCATGGATTGCTGCCACAGGAGCATTGGCAAATGCCTGTCCGGCGAGCATTGATCCAACTAGCATATTTTGACGTGCTTCTAAATTCTGCCCATCTGCTAAGACTAAACTTAGATTTTTATTGAGTAATCTTAAAGCCTGTTTAGCTAACATGTCGGCATAGGGATTCTTTTTGATTTTTGAGGTATAGGCTTCAATCGCATGCACCATCGCATCAATACCGGTTGCCGCGGTAATATGTGCAGGTAAGTTTTGGGTAAAAGTCGCATCTAAAATGGCGACATCGGCAAATAAAACTGGAGCAACGATGCCTGTTTTGGTGGTTTCAGCTGTAGTGACAATCGAGATGGGAGTGACTTCGGAACCTGTACCGGCAGTGGTCGGGACTAAAAGCAAAGGTAGTCGAGGTGATTTGGCATTATTAACCCCGTATAAGTCTTGCAAGCTTTGCTGCTGTTCGGGATGGGCCAGTATTGCAATGATTTTCGCGACATCGAGCGAACTGCCACCACCAAAACCCAAGATGATGTCTGCTTTTTCATTCTTGGCGAATTGTACGGCGTCCAATACAATATGTTCAGGAGGATCGGACTGAACGTTTGAATAAATTGCATAGGGCAGTCGAATGGTTTCTAAAATTTCAATAATCAGCATATGCAGTTGCTGCTGAATGATGCCGGCATCGGTGACCAGCAACAGTTTTTTACAAGCGTGTTGTTGCAATAATGGCTTTAACTCATAGATCGAGCCCAGTCCTGAAATAATATTCGAGACGGTTTGAAATTGAAAATGGCTCATCTATTGCTTCCTTTTTGATATCAAAATCAAGATTATTGTTTTAGTGTTCTATAGGATTCATCCTGTAAATAACTTAACATAAGACACCTGAAAATAAAGCAGTAATTGAGGTTGTTATGTCATCCAAAACGCCCTATAAGGTGTTATGTGTATGTTTAGGAAATATTTGTCGCTCCCCCACGGCAGAAGTTGTTCTTAGACATTTTTGTGATAAACAGCAACTGAATATTATGATCGACTCTGCAGGAACCAGTAATTACCATCCCGGAAAAGCACCAGATGAGCGTAGCCAGAAACATGCCTTAAAACGGGGCTATGATTTATCATCGTTACGGGCGCGCCAGTTAAAAGCGCAAGATTTTCTTGAATTTGATCTTATTCTGGCGATGGATCATGAAAATTTATTCAATATTCAAATGCTTTTAAAACAGACTCAAACCGCATATGCGGCCCGCCAGATTCGGGCAAAAATTGCATTGATGAGTGAATACGATCAAACTTATCCCAAACAGGCGTTGCCAGATCCTTATTATGGCGGAGCAAATGGGTTTGAGCGTGTACTCGATCAGTGTGAATCGAGCAGCTTGGCTTGGGGCAGCATTTTTAAACAGCAGTTCAAACAACAGATCGATGTGAAATAAAGGTTTAAGCACATGAATATTCAAACTCAAATTCAACTTAAGCCTTTTAATACCTTAAGTCTTGATGCAACCACATCGCATTACTGCAAAGTTCAGTCCACAGCTGAATTGGTGGATGCTTTAAATTATGCTAAGCAACAGCAGTTAAATGTTTTGATTCTCTCCGGTGGCAGCAACATGCTTTTGCCGGAAAAAATCCATGCGCTTGTGATTCATATGGATATTCAAGGCATTGAATATGTGACTGAAGATGATTACAGCAAAACCATTCGCGTGGGTGCAGGTCAGGTCTGGCATGATTTCGTACTCTGGACTACAGAAAATCATTTATATGGCCTGCAGAATCTGGCACTTATTCCAGGTTTGGTCGGTGCATCTCCGGTACAGAATATTGGTGCCTATGGAGTAGAAGCGGGCGAGTTCATCGAGTCGGTTCAAGTTTATGACCGTCAGCTGGAACAATTCAGCACCATTCTGGCTCAAGATTGTGATTTTTCCTATCGGCACAGTATTTTTAAAGACGACCCGAACCGTTTTGTGATTACTCATGTGACTTTTAAGTTGCTTAAGCAAGCCCATTTAATGTTGAATTATGGGGATCTTAAACAAGCTGTGGGAGAGGAACAGACTGCTGAAAACCTGCAAAAACAAGTTATTCAGATTCGTCAAAGCAAATTGCCAGATCCAAAAGAATATCCTAATGTGGGAAGTTTCTTCAAAAATCCGATTATTTCAGAACAGCTTTTTGACCATTTAGTACAGACATTTCCGAATTTGCCCCATTACCCTCAGGCCAAAGGTGGGGTTAAAATTGCAGCAGGTTGGTTGATCGATCAATCCGGCTGGAAGGGTAAAAGACTGGGTGTGGTGGGTATGTTCCATAAGCAAGCTTTGGTACTGGTCAATTATGATCAGGCCAATCTGGCAGATGTTCAGACCACCTATCATGCTGTACAACACGATGTGCAGCAAAAATTTGATATTTTGTTAGAACCAGAACCAGTCTTGTTTGATGAAACAGGCTTAATTCGTTCACATATGGAATAAAAGACAATGGCGAAATCACATTGGATGGTTCGACTGGTACAAATTGCTTCAGTGCTATTTGTACTGTTCGGCTGTTTCATGGTTTTGCTTTATTCACCCTTTTATTCTGGTTGGGTGGTGAGTGCATTAAACAGTTTTGTGCCTGTAGAAGTGAATCAGGTCGCGGCAAAAAGCCAGCAAATGGCAGCTTTAAGTGAACATGAAGATCTGGAACCTGGTTCTAAAGTCTGGATTGCCCGTCAAGCCTATCTGAAATTGATGGAAGAGGCGATACAAAGCCATAATTCACAGGATCTGGTATTGATTCAAGCGCGTTATAAAGCCTTGCAACAAACGATTGAAGATGCACAACTCCAGGAAAAAGAACAACAGGACAAACCGCAAATTCCGCTGCTGGCAAATCCGGTCGAAGCTGCCTCTGAAGCAGAAGATCCAACTCAAACCGTTAAAGACTTGCTGGATTTGAACAGTACTGAAAATAAAGCCTTAATGGAAAAATATCTGGATTTTCTGCGCACGCATGAAATAGAACCGGAAAAGGTCGCTGAAGAACCGGTAGACGAAAGCATTTATCAGGATATTGCCCTGATTCATGAGCAAAATGAACAAGCACAGCCTCAAAGCTCTAAACCTTATGCGATTGTGGTCTTGGGAGGTGGGCTGACGCTAGATAAAAATAGCAAGGATATTGTGGTAAACAAATATACCCGTCTGCGCCTGGAAAAAACCTTAGAAATAGAACAACAGTACCGTTTACCGATTGTGCTGAGTGGTGTTGAAGCACCGTATATGCAGCGCTGGTTAAAAGCATATAATGTCGATGCGAAACTGCTGGAAGACCGCAGCATGAATACCTGTGAAAATTCGCGTTTTAGCTCATTGCTATTGCAAAAAAAAGGTGGAGCGCCACGGGTGATTTTGATTACCGACCGTTATCATATGCCGCGGACCCGTCGTTTATTTGCCTTAAATGGTATTGAAACTGTACCCGTAGAAGCACCCATGCCGACTCAATTGACCCGGTGGCGTCCAAGTGAACAGAATTATGATCATAGTCGCCGTGCCAATTATGAAATGTTAGCCACTATTCGTGATATCTGGTTTGGTTCCAGTGATTGCCGAGAGGTACCTTAATGCCTGATATTCCATTTTTAAATCCTGCCATTTTAAAACGGCTGGATTTACCCGTTCCAAGTCGTGAAACCACACCTCAATTACTTGAAGCATTGAATCTGAACCAGCCTTATCACCCTTCAGTCGAAATTCAGGCCTATCGCAAGTTATATGGTTTGCATTTGCTGGACTGTGAGCATTGGCAAGGTTATGTACAAATGCCTTTGTTTAAACTGCATGTACAGGTATTTCAACCGAATCTGGAAAAAAATGCCTTACCGAAAATACGAGGCACGGTATTTTTACTGCACGGCTATCTGGAACATAGCGGGATTTACCAGCCGATTATTCGTGAATTGCTGGAACAGGGTTTTAGTGTCATTACCTATGATTTGCCCGGTCATGGCCTCAGTGACGGTTCGCCGGCAAATATCAAGAATTTTGATCATTACCAGCAGGTATTACATGCTGTTTATCACTACATTAAAAATGCCGAGCAATTACCGAAACCCTGGTTAGGCATCGGTCAGAGTACCGGTGGTGCTATCTGGATGCATCATTTGCTGGAATTTGCCCAGCGTCGTGAAAATCCCTATGTAGACCGTGTATTATTGCTTTCACCGCTGCTTCGACCAGCCAAGTCGGCGTGGTGGCATAATTCTGTTGGTCTGGGTATTATCCGACGGATTAAGCGTCAGGTACCACGGCATTTTAGACGTAATAATCACAATCCTGAATTTCTACGTTTTGTCCGTTTAAAAGATCCGTTACAGCCCCGTATGATGGGAATGGACTGGATTCTGGCTATGTCAAAATGGATGCAGGAAATGGAAGCGCGTCCTGCTTGCCGAATTCCCGTTTGGCTGGCACAGGGAGCACAGGACCAGACGGTGGACTGGCGCTATAATATTGAGTTTATTCGTCGCAAGTTCCGTTTACAGACCTTATTGATGCTGGAAGAAGGGTCACATCAGTTGATCAATGAACGTGCCGATATTCGTGCTGCCTTAACCGGTTTGATTCCAGCTTTTTTACATGCTCAAAGTTCATCTGGTTATTATTGATTTTCGATTGCATCAATACGTCAAAGAGGCCAGATGGGCCTCTTTATTTTTTAAATAAGTCTCTCTGAATTTGTGCCGTGATTAAAATCGATCCGCATGGGCTAAATTCCAGATGCGATAATAGAAGTTTTCAGTATCCTCAGCTTTGCAGTTGAGTAATTCACCTTCTTTTAACCAGAAGTGTAACTGGGCATAGTTCTTAATTTCCCGGTCATTAATGCGCTGGGCTAAATGATGCGGCTTGATATCCGCTGGATGTTTTAAGCCTGCGACTGCAATCATTTCGGATAAGGCACGCAGGGTATTTTTTTGAAAATTCAAAACACGAACTGCCTTGCTGGGAACATGCAGGGCTTTTTGCCGTTCCTGGTCTTGGGTGGTAACACCAACCGGGCATTGGTTGGTATGACAACTTTGTGCCTGAATACAGCCTACGGCAAACATAAAGCCACGTGCTGAATTGACCCAGTCTGCCCCAATTGCCATGGTACTAGCAATGTCAAATGCACTGATAATTTTGCCGCTTGCTCCTATCTTGATTCGATTTCTTAAACCTGCACCGACCAAGGTGTTATGGACAAACAGTAAACCTTCACGTAAAGGCGTACCCACGTGGTCAATCAGTTCAATCGGGGCGGCACCACTACCACCTTCAGAGCCATCTACCACAATAAAGTCCGGCACAATTTGAGTTTCAAGCATGGCTTTGACAATACTCATGAATTGCCAGGGCTGGCCAATACAGAGTTTAAAGCCCACCGGTTTACCGCCAGACAGTTCACGCAGTTGCTGTATAAAATGCATCATTTCAATCGGAGTGCTAAATGTAGAATGTTGTGCTGGGGATACGCAATCATGTTCCCGGCTCACTCCGCGTATCTGGGCAATTTCTTCTGAAATTTTGCTTTTGGGTAAAATTCCTCCATGACCCGGGTTTGCCCCTTGAGACAGCTTGATTTCTATCATCTTGATTTGCGGTAATCGTGCTTGCTTGGTAAATTTTTCCGGATCGAACTGACCCTCCAGAGTACGGCAGCCAAAGTAGGCACTACCCAGTTCCCACACGATATCCCCACCATTTTCCAGATGATAAGGGCTGATACTGCCTTCACCCGTATCATGGTAAAAATTGCCCATTTTCGCCCCCAGATTCAACGCCCGAATCGCATTGGCGCTCAGGCTGCCAAAACTCAGGGCGGAGATATTCATAATGGAGGCGCTATAGGGCTGTCGACATTGATGATTGCCGATTTGAATACGGAAGCTTTCAGGATCGGCAGGTTTGCATGGTGTAATGGAATGGGTAATAAAACGGTAATCTTGCTGATAGACATCAATCAGGGAGCCAAACGGTTTATCGGCATTTTTATTCTTGGCACGTTGATAAACCAGACTGCGTTGCATCCGTGAAAAAGGCAGGGCATCCTGATCGTCTTCAATAAAATATTGCCGGATTTCAGGACGAAACTCTTCAAAAATAAAGCGAAAATGTCCAATGATGGGATAATTTTTCAGGATTGAATGCTGATTTTGCAAGATATCATATACACCAACAAGGGTCAGGATTCCTGAAATCAGCCATAAAGAATTCAGAAAGGGATCGGAAAGAAAATAATGAATAGATTGAGGTTCATAGATAATTCTAAACCAGCTAATTGTTAAGGTAATAAAAATACAGCTAAACCAGACCGAGTATCGTGAGAAAAAAGTATTTAAAAGTCTATGTCTGACGGCTTGGGCTGGAACTGGCATTTTCATGTTTCCATCAAATGGTTCATAATATGAATTTGCCTATTTTATGTACACTGTACAAGTTCTGATTTGTAAAACCACTAAAAGGAGCTAAGAGTAAATCTCAGCTGTTAAGGTTGAGTATAGGTATTCTTGAATTGAATGAAAGTTGGACTGAACACTACATAAGAGTATATAAACACATGGAAATAGAAATTCAGAATAAATGCTTAATCAATAATCAGATTAACACTGCTGATCTTATGCTTTCACAAAGCGGAGAGTTTGAATTACATTGGTTTTATCTAAGCCACAGAGGTAATTTATATGACGATGAAATCCATTCGCTATAATAGTGGAGAACTGGCGTGCTAGTAGAGCACAATATGTTTTTCTCCATGTGTAAAATCCGTCACCATCAAGCTTTGTGTCGGGGTGAGAAAATAAAGCTTGATGTTCTAGAAGCTTACCAGACAATACTAAAAATAGATCCAAGCAGAAATATTCTATAGTCCCAAAGATTGGGACTTTTTTTATTGTTTATTTCAGTGCTTTTATTCATCCCCGATTTGACGAACTGCATTGGAAACTTCAATCGGCTCGATGTGCTGAATCTTGTTGCCAAAACTCCTTAACCACCATGCCAGTTGTGAAGTGAAAGGCACGGTTGCAGTGACTTGGGCCAAACCATTCTCTAATTTTTCAATCACCTGGTCCGTGCTGAGCTGGCTTTCATCAAAGTAATGTGCATCTTCTTCTGTCATAGTTAGTTTTAATGTCACATTTTGGGTCGGTTTATTGTAGTCGACCCTAAAGCCTAAGGCACCGGATTCAATATAGGCATCAATATCAAAGTTAACTGGATGCATCGCGCGCGAATTTAGCACCACAGCCGATTTAAAACGATGCAGGGCAAAGGTCTGAATATCGGTTTTATCATGGCGGGTACAAATCAAATAAATAATCGCACCTTTTTGTACCAACGCTAAGGGATTTAAAATATAGGTTTTTTCTTCGCCAGAATGGCTGCGTCCCTGGTAAACACATTCCAGCTGTTTATCTTGCAGCAAGCCTTCATAAATGGACTGTTGTGCCAGTTTGTCGACGACAGGGGGAATCAGCGGTTGAGTCGCCGGGACAATACGCACACGGTTAATCCATTGGCGTACATTGTTTTGGGTCGACAAGCTGCGACGTGCCAGATCAAACCATGGATTCATCTCTTCAATCAGGCTAGGCGGCAACAGGTGTTTTAAATGTTCTTCGACCATCATAAAGGTGACTGCTTGCGAGCTGGTCATATGCGGCAAACTTTGAATAGGCGCATCTGAACGCCAGCGCCAGCCTTGAGGCACGGTTTTACTGCTTTCAATCGGAAAACGTAGCGAGATTTGATTTAAATCACGTTGAATGGTACGCAGGCTGATATCAATGCCTTCACGCTGTAAAATTTCCTGTAATTCACGGGTGCCCATCCATTTCCCGGTAGAAAGACGAGATAAAATTTGCCACTGACGATACAGGCTATTTGACGTTTCTTTTTCTTGTGAAGACATAACTAAAATTAAAGAACCAGTAGAGTGTTTATATATCCATTAAATGATGAACACAATAAAAAAACTGAATTATTTTCGCAAGCATGGGTGTCTGTAACTCTGCATATTTTGCTCCAGATTTATGCAAAAAATGCCGTTGAATGCATAAAATCATCATAGCTCAATAACTTAAAGAATGATTGGCATGTTTGTTGCTAGAGTCTAATCACAATAGAAAACAATGACGAGGTTTGTATGCTTAAAGAGAATCAAGATACAAATTCAATTTCTTTATTAGAAAATTTTGCTCACAGTGATATCGAGACTAATAGTAGCGTGACTACGGTAAATCAAGTAAAGCCACAAAATAAGGTAAATGCATTATTTCAACAGTTCAAATCACATTTCTTTAATGAGCTGGTTGATGATCGAAACATGTCCGGAGAAACCTGCCAAAAGATAGAACATTGGTTATCACAGCATACCTTGGAAGAGTTAAAGTCGCTTAACCAAACCGCCAAGGAGCATTTTTTATATGACGGTATTACTTTTACCGTCTATGGCGAATCTGAAGGAATTGAACGAACCATTCCCTATGATCTGATTCCGCGTGTCATTGAGAAAAAACAATGGAACAAGGTGTCCCTAGGTTGTGCGCAAAGGGTACGCGCGCTGAATTTATTTTTACACGATATTTATCATCAACAGGACATTTTAAAAGCCAATATTGTGCCTGAGTTGCAGGTGTTGGCTCATGAAGCTTATCAGCCACATATGTATGCACATGACCTGAAAGGAAAAATTTACAGTCAAATCAGTGGGATCGATATTATCCGTGACCGTCATGGTGAATTTTATGTACTGGAAGATAATTTAAGAACGCCATCCGGTGTGTCTTATATGCTGGAAAGCCGGAAAATTAGCCAAAAAATAATGCCACAGCTGTTCCAGCAAAATAACATTTTGGGTATTGAACAATATCCTCAGTTACTCAAAGAGATCCTTGTTGAAAATGCCTATGTAGATAAGCCTTTTATTGTGGTCTTGACTCCGGGTCGTTATAACAGCGCATATTATGAACATTCCTTCCTGGCAAGGGAAATGGATGTGCCTTTAGTGACATCACGTGACCTTTTTGTAGAGAACGATAAGGTTTATGTCAAAACGATTCGTGGCAGACAGCGTGTTGATGTAATTTATCGGCGAGTCGATGATGCATATCTCGATCCTTTATGTTTTTTGCCGGATAGCACCTTGGGTGTGCCTGGCTTAATGTCAGCATATTTAAATCACAATGTGGTGATTGCCAACGCGCCGGGTACCGGAGTGGCTGATGATAAATCGATCTATCCATACGTGGATAAAATGATCCATTTTTATCTGGGCGAGCAGGCCATCTTAAAAAATGTACCGACTTATCTGTGTCGGGAAAGTGAAGATCTGGAATACGTCTTAGCCAATCTGGAACAACTGGTGGTGAAAGAAGCACAGGGTTCAGGTGGTTATGGCATGTTGATTGGCCCACATGCCTCAAACAGCCAGATTGAATCTTTTAGAGACAAAATTAGTGCGGCACCGCATTTGTATATTGCTCAGCCGACACTGGATTTATCAGTTTGCCCGACTTTAACCGATTTTGGCGTGGCAGAGCGTCATATAGATTTGCGACCATTCGTCCTTAGCTCACCATATCGAACCGAGATTGTACCGGGTGGCTTGACACGGGTAGCCATGCAGGCAGGGTCGCTGGTGGTGAATTCTTCACAAGGTGGTGGCATTAAAGACACCTGGGTTGTCGATAATCTGCATTCATAGACCTTTAACCATGGGAAGGAAATCATGATTTTATTAAATAGTAATGCTCAGCACATTTTTTGGTTAGGTCGTTATTTAACCCGGATTCAATATACCTGTAGCCAGTTTCCGTTTGTGGAAGATCAGGAGGCATTGCAATATGCCCATGCTTTTTGCTTGCCGGCTTTTGATGCGAGTTCACTCAATGCATTATTGCTGGATGCTGAACAGCCGTCGTCTTTTCATCAACAATTTCAATATGCCAAAGACAACATACAGGACTTGCGTGGCATACTTTCAGCCAAGACCTATGCAGAGCTGAATCAGCTAATTAAAAATGCTCATGCGAATGCGAGCTATATATGTGACGTGGCAGCAGATTGCCATGATGTGATAGAGGCTGAATCGGCAGATGTGTTTCTGTTTTTTAGTTTGGGGCAGAATATTGAGCAATTGGACAGACAAATTCGTCTAAAACAGGACCAAAACACAACTTTAGATAATATTGATAAAATTGTTGATCTGCTGACTCAGATTGGCTGGGATAAGCTAGATGCTGCCTGGCAGCAGCTTAAATTAAACCCGGATAGTATGAATTTCTATCACTTTAGTGATCATATTCAACAGCTGTTTGAGGTGGATGTATGAAGTTGATGATTAATCACCAAACGCATTATCAATATAGTGATCAGGTCTGCAACAGTATTCAGTATATTAAAATGACGCCAGGCAGCAATGCTCACCAGCAGGTACATTGTTGGGATGTGAGTGTGCCGGGGTTAAAAGAAATTAAAAGTGATGCTTTTAAAAATATCTGGATTACCAGTTCGCAGCGACAGCCCTACAGCCAAATGACCATCATGGCACAGGGCATTGTCGAGATTAACCCTGATACGCAATCTGGAGTTGCTACTGACATCAATCCACAATTATTTTTGCAGCCTACCACAAGTACGCTGTGCAATGCAGAGATGAAAAGTTTTGCAGATTGCTATGTTCCCCGCATTAATCGGGCTAACCTGATTGTGCTGTCTGAAGCTATCTTGAATTATATTCCTTATACACCTGAGCAAACTTCGGTTCATACCTCTGCAATCGAGGCTTTTCAATGCCGACAGGGGGTATGTCAGGATCACAGCCATGTCTTTATTGCCATGTGTAAATATTTAGGCTTGCCGGCACGTTATGTATCAGGTTATTTATTTGTACCCTATACCTCTCATCTTGCTAGTCACGCTTGGGCAGAGGTTTTTTTTGAAAATACGTGGTATTGTTTTGATACCAGCAACCAGTTATTTACGCCTAATGCACATATATATGTCGCCATAGGCCGGGATTACTGGGATGTTGCGCCAGTGCGAGGTATACGAGAGCGTGGAGGTATTGAATCCATGAGCTCTATTGTTCAAGTGCTCGCTTGCTGAAAATTTTAAAGTCATAAGGAGTTTCTAATGACTTATTGTTGTGCGCTACGGTTAAAAGACGGCCTGGTTTTTGTAAGTGATACCCGTACCAATGCCGGAGTTGATCACATCTCGGTATTTCGCAAGCTCTATATCTTTGGTGTGGAAGGAGAACGGTTTTTAACCATCCAGACATCAGGGAATTTAGCCACAACTCAAGCAGTGATTGGTCACTTAAACAACCATCTGGAACTTAAACAGGAACCGAACTTATATAGTGTCAACACTATGTTTGAGATGGCGGAACTGGTGGGGCACACCTTGAAAAAAGTGATTGCTGATGTGGTTGAAGATGCTCACACGCATGAACAAAGTAATTATTATTGCAGCATTTTGTTGGGTGGGCAGATTCAAGGGTCAGAAATGCAACTGTATAATATTTACCCGCAAGGCAATTTTATTTGTGCCACAGAAGATACTCCGTATTTTCAGATTGGTGAAAGTAAATATGGCAAGCCCATACTCGACCGGGCTTTAATTTATGAAATGCCTTTAGATGAAGCCGTACGCTGTTGTTTAATCTCTTTTGATTCTACCTTGCGTTCCAATGTTTCTGTAGGGATGCCACTTGATACGGTCGTGTATAGAAAAGATTCTTTGCATATTCCGAATGGCAAACGAATTTATGAAGAAGATCCCTATTTCTGGAAACTCAGTAAACAGTGGTCAGATACTTTGCGCCGTGGCTTACAGGAATTGCCAATCCCGACTGATGATTATCTAGAGTAATAAGCAGTTATGAGATTGTAAAAAACCCAAGTACAAGCTTGGGTTTTTATTGGGATTTAAAATATTATTTTCTTATAGGACGTGCACTTAAACGACAGAGTAGCTCATAACCAATGGTGCCATTGGCTTCGGCAACATCATCAACCAGACGGTTTTTACCCCAGAGTTCAACTTCAGTTCCAAGCGGAGCATCCATACCGGTCACATCAATGGCAATCATGTCCATGGCAACGCGGCCAATCACACGGATCGCTTGACCGTTAATAGATACATAGTTCTGTTTAGGGAAGGCACGAGGGTAGCCATCTCCATAACCAATTGAAACGATAGCGAGGTCCATGTCTTTGTCAGCGGTAAAGGTGGAGCCATAACCGACATGTTCACCTGCCTGAATGTGGTTTAGGGCAATAATTTCAGCCGTAAAAGTCATGACCGGTTTAAGTCCTAAATCATGGACGGATTGATCTGCAAATGGTGATGCACCATAAAGCATGATTCCTGGGCGGACAAAATCAAAATGCAGTTCAGGCCATTTATAAATGGCAGCGGAATTACAGCAAGAGCCCATCACGGGCGCACAAGCTTGTTTCACTTGCAGGAACTGATTTTTTTGTTGTTCATTTAAAGGATGGTTGGCATCGGCATTGGCAAAGTGCATGGCCAGTACACAAGTAAAACCCTCAGCTTTAAGTGAATTAATTACTTCAATAATTTCGGGTACTTTAAAACCAAGACGGTTCATACCGCTATTCAGCTTGACCCAAACTTTTAATTTTTTACCAATATAAGCTGCTTTATGGGCGCGTAACAAGTCTAACTGTTGTTGATGATGCACTACACATTCAATATTGTTCTCTATCACCACCTGCATTTCATCTTCAGAAAAAATGCCTTCAATGAGGGTAATCGGTTGCTTATAGCCAAGTTCACGAATTTCTAAAGCCTCTTCCAGGCAGGCGACACCAAAAGCATCCGTTTCACCCAAGGCTGCTAAACAGTCTTTGACTCCATGTCCATAAGCATTGGCTTTGACCATACTGACAATTTGAGCAGTCGGTGCAAGTTGTTTGACACGGTTTAAATTATATTGAAGGGCTTCTCTATCAATATAAACTGTTGCTTGGCGCACCCTCGTCACTCCTTGGGATTACAATAAAAAATTACAGCAATTTGTTATATCAAATCGCTTATAAGCTCTACATAAGAATATTATAGATATGCTATTCCTCAGTCTTGAAAATGAGGAACTTAAGCAAAATGGAGAGGGATATTGTAGTCCTATGACTGAAAATAAACACTAAGTTAAAGTGTATTTTTCACCAAATATTAAACAGAAAAAATTTATGTAATACGTAGCAGTGATGAATTAAAGCAATGGTACAAGAAAAATAAATTTAAAAAAACGAGGTCAGCACCTCGTTTTTATATCTTATTCTTCATCATCATATTGAGCGTAGAACTCAGGTGAGAGATTGCTAAAGCGCGTGTATTGACCTTCAAAAGCAAGACGAACCGTACCGATCGGTCCGTTACGCTGCTTGCCGATAATAATCTCGGCAGTACCGGCTTCTTTGGATTCCTTGTTATACACTTCGTCACGGTAAATGAACATGATCAAGTCGGCATCCTGCTCGATCGCACCAGATTCACGTAAGTCGGACATCACCGGACGTTTATTTGGACGGTTTTCCAGTGAGCGGTTCAGCTGAGAAAGTGCAATGACAGGACAGTTCATCTCTTTAGCCAAGGCTTTTAAGCTGCGGGAAATTTCTGAAATCTCGCCGACACGGTTGTCACCCATACCGGGTACTTTCATGAGCTGAAGGTAATCGACCATGATGCAGCCAATTTTTCCGCCATGCTGTTTGGCAATACGACGGGCACGGGCACGTAATTCCGTCGGAGGCAGGGCAGAAGAATCATCGATGTACAGATGTTTTTCCTGTAGCTGTAAAATGGTACCGGTGACTTTAGACCATTCATCGCCATCCAGTTTACCGGCACGCAGATGACCCTGGTGGACTTTACCGTAAGCAGAAATCAGACGCATGGCAATCGAATCTGCGGGCATCTCCATAGAGAAAACCAAGGCAGGCAAGTCACAGTTAAACAGCACACTTTCCACCAGGTTCATGGCGAAAGTGGTTTTACCCATAGATGGACGTGCAGCCACAATAATCAAATCACCAGCCTGCATACCTGAAGTTTTATTATCCAGTTCCACGAAACCTGATGTTAAACCGGTAATGTTGCCTTCCATTTGGGAAAGTTCATTCAACTTATCAAAAACATCGGCGACTACCGCATTGATCGGTTTTGGGCCTTGGGCTTTGGCATTGTTGTTATGCTGTTCAGCAATGGAGAAGATGTTAGTTTCAGCTAGATCCAGAATTTCACTCACACTACGACCTTTGGTGTCGTAAGCATTCTGTAGAATTTCAGAGCTGACTTTAATCATGCTGCGTAATGTTGAAAATTCTTTAATTTTATTGGCATAAGTTTCCAGGTTATAAAAGCTAGAAGGTGAATCTGCCATCAATTGCATTAAATATTCTTCGCCACCCACAGCTTCAAGTAGATTCTGTTTAATCAGCCAGTCGTTGACCAATACGGCATCATAAGGCGAGTTTTCCTGGGCTAATTTTTCAATGGCACGGAAAATATATTTATGACGTGTGGCGTAGAAATCGTTTTCACTTAATACATCACCGACTTGCTCAAAAGATTCTGCGACCGTCATCAGCGCGGCAAGAACAGCTTGTTCAATTGCCAAGTTATGCGGAGGTGTACGAAACTCTTTAAGTTGGCCTGACTCATTTGCTTTATTATCTACTTTAACTGAGTTAAGCATAGCGCTGGCATTCGCCTGTGACATATAAAACCCTAATTTTAAATGCAATAAATGAGTAATTTGAAAAAAATGCCGAAGAATAAAAAAGGTATTATCTTCGTATAAACAGATGATACGCGCTCTTAAAAAAAATGCGAATCGAAAATTTCATTTATTTAAGTATCTAAAAACAGTCAAAATAAATGAAGTGAACAAGGTCTATATAAGGGTTAATTCAACTATTTTGACTATTTTTAGAGATAAAAAAAGAGCATGCAAAAGCATGCTCTTTTTCTTGCAAGAAATTACTCAGATACGATAGTAACGAGAACTTCAGCAATAACATCATGATGCAATTGGATTGCGATGTTGAATTCACCAGTGTGACGAAGCGCACCGTTTGGTAAACGAACTTCTGCACGGTCAACTTCAAGACCTGCATTAGTTAAAGCGTCAGCGATGTCACGAGTACCGATAGAACCGAATAGTTTACCTTCGTCACCAGCTTTAGCAGTGATTACGATGTTAACTTCGTTCAATTGGTCAGCACGTGCTTGAGCAGCAGCTAAAACGTCAGCTTCAGCTTTCTCAAGTTCAGCACGACGAGCTTCAAAAGCAGCAGTGTTCGCTTCAGTCGCTGCAACTGCTTTACCCTGAGGGATAAGGAAGTTACGGCCGTAACCAGCTTTAACTGATACTTTATCGCCTAGTTTACCAAGGTTTTTAATGCGTTGTAATAAGATAATATCCACAGCTCAACCTCACTTATGATTGTCAGTGTAAGGGATCAACGCTAAGTAGCGAGCTTGTTTGATAGCAAGCGCCAATTGACGTTGGTAACGAGCTTTAGTACCTGTAATACGGCTAGGAACAATCTTGCCGTTTTCAGTGATGTACTGTTTCAAAGTATCGATATCTTTGTAGTCGATGTACGTAACGTTCTCAGCTGTAAAGCGGCAGAACTTGCGACGACGGTAAAAACGTGCCATGTAATGTTCTCCTTATGCTTCAGCAGAGTCTTGAGCTTGTTGTGCTTCTTCACGTTGAGCTTTACGCGCACGTTTTTCTTCAGCACTCTTAGCAAGTAAAGACTCTTCAGTGATAGCGTGTTCACGACGAATAATAACATTACGAAGGATTGCATCGTTATAACGGAACAATTCTTCTAATTCATTAAGCGTAGCTTGACCACATTCAACGTTCATTAAAATGTAGTGAGCTTTGTGAATTTTGTTAATTGGGTAAGCCAATTGACGACGGCCCCAATCTTCTAAACGGTGAATTTGACCTTCAGCTTCTTTGATGTGAGTTAGGTAACGTTCTACCATACCCACAACTTGATCGCTTTGGTCTGGATGTACCAAAAGTACGATTTCGTAGTGACGCATTGTCAGCTCCTTACGGTTTATACAGCCTCTGCAAATACAAGCAGAGGCAAGGAGTCACAACTAAAGTTGTGTCGCATAAATTGCGAAGCGTGAATTTTAGAGCCTTTGCTGGCTAAATACAAGGTTTGAGGAGAGCAAAAAGCAAAAATACTGAAAATAGTGCTGAGCTAAATTTTGCTTATTATAAGGATGAAAAGGAAATTACTTACTAAAAGTTTGTTATTGAAAATAAGGAAAGTAAACAAAGTATAACGAGAAGGGTGCAAAGTGTATGACATATCTAATTAAAAGATAGAGCAGGACTCTATCTTTTAAAAAAATATGATGGGTAATTGTGGGGCTGTTGAAGTGAAACTAAACAACAGGCTGATGACAGTGATTAATTTGACAGAGAACATGAAATATTGCTTTGCCCATAACTGATCATTTTCAGCTTTAAAGCCCTGAATACTCAAATACACCCAGTACAGACACAAAAGGTTCAGTACGACCACATAAATCCAATTTGTATAACCATAAACAAATAATCCATTCATGGTGATACAGAACAATACAACGTAGATGAGTGACTCAATCTTGGTACGATGAATTGAACGTGCTACAGGTAAAATTGGAATCCCTGCATTTTTGTAATCTTCAAAGCGGTAAACTGCAATTGCCCAAGAGTGAGGCATTTGCCAAAGTGCATACCCAATAAAAATAAGTAAAGCACCCATGTCAAACTGATTTGCAACAGCGGTATAACCAATTACAGGTGGAGCCGCACCGGAAATACTACCGACAATGGTTTGGTGAATGGTTGTCCGTTTTGTCCATAAGCTGTAAAAACCAACATATACAACAAAACCAATAACAGCAAATAAAAAAGCGTACTCATTGACCCAAAACCACAAAATGCTAAAACCAGCGAATCCAAGTACCAGGGAATAAACCAAAGCAACAGGAACGGAAACTGATTTTTTAACCATCGCACGATTTTGCGTACGTTGCATCTTTTGGTCGATGTCTTGGTCAATGATGTTATTGACTACACAACCTGATGCTACAACCAGAGTTGTACCGAGAAGGGTAATGAGAAGAAGAAGGAAATCTACAGAACCTTGGGCAGCTACAAAGTAGCCACCCAAAGTGGTAACGAAGTTACCAAAGAGAATTCCTGGCTTAGTCAGGAATAAATACTTTTTCAGCATGACAACCAGTTTAGATCATCATGTTGTAGTGAAGGTAGTTCATGATCCATACAGAACCAACCAAAAGGATGGCAATGGTCAGAATCGTATAAACGAATGCAATAACGTTCCAGCGTTGCTCTGAAGAAGAGTTCATGTGCAGGAAATAAATTAACTGTACAAGAATCTGAGCAACTGCAGTAATTGCAATCACGGTAATCAAGATACCACGGCCAAAACCACCAGCCATCACCATTCCGAAAGGAATGATGGTCAGGATGATAGATAGGATAAAGCCAACTGTATATTGTTTAACGTTACCGTGTGCTGCACCAGCTGAATTGTGATCGTGACTCATTAGAGAACTCCCATCAAGTAAACTACGCTGAATACACAGATCCAAACGATGTCAAGGAAGTGCCAGAACAAGCTTAAGCATGCAAGACGACGAGTGTTTGGAAGAGTCAAACCATATTTCTTGATTTGAACCATTAACACGATCATCCATACCAAACCAGAAGTTACGTGAATACCGTGTGTACCTACCAGCGTAAAGAACGAAGATAAGAATGCACTTGTGCTAGGGCCATGACCTGCATGAACTAAATGATTGAACTCATATAATTCCATGCCGATGAACGAAGCACCAAATACCCAAGTAATTGCAAGCCAAGTAAGAACTTTAGATACGTCTTTTTTGTAGGCAGCAAGAACAGCAAAGCCGAACGTTACAGACGAAATCAAGAGGGCGAATGTTTCAGTTAATACGAAACTGAGAGATTCACCAAAAAGATCTCGTGCACTTGGAGTACCAACTGGAACGTGACTGCTTAATACAGCAAACGCGATGAAGAGTGTACCGAATAGGATCAAGTCACTCATCAAGTAAGACCAGAAACCAAAGACCGTGATGTCAGTATCATCGTGATGATGATGTTCATCGTGTCCGTGGTTATCGTGATGAAGTACTTCAGCCATAGTCTTAGTCCTTCTTCAAGTGTTTTTCAAGTTGTGCATAACGTTCGTTTTCGATGCGTTCAACTTCAGCAGCTGGAACATAGTAATCCACTTTCTTGGTGAAAGAAGACACGATGAAGCTAATGATCGCAGAAACGAATGTAATCGCTACTAACCACCAGATGTGCCAGATTAAAGCAAAGCCCATAACAGTAATGAACATCGCGATAACAAAACCAGCCGCACGGTTGGTTGGCATATGAATGTCTTCATACTTGGTTGGTTTAGTGTATGCAATACCGTTTTCTTTGTCAGTCCAGAAAGTATCAATACCGTTGATCTTTGGAAGATAGGCAAAGTTATAGAACGGCGCTGGAGAAGAAGTAGACCATTCAAGCGTACGGCCATCCCAAATATCGCCAGTAACGTCCATGTTTTTCTCGCGTTGCAAGAAACCCACCACGATTTGCATAACGAAACATGCAATACCCAGTGCAATAAGAACTGCACCAACTAAAGCAATATTTACATATGGATCCCATTCAGGGTTGTCAAATGTATTCAAACGACGAGTCATACCCATGAAACCAAGGATATAAAGTGGCATGAACGCAAAATAGAAACCGATGAACCAGAACCAGAATGCTGCTTTACCCCAAGCTTCATTTAACTGCCAGCCAAACATTTTTGGCCAGTAGAAGATGATACCTGCGAACATCGCAAACACTACACCACCAATAATTACGTTATGGAAGTGAGCGATAAGGAATAAAGAGTTGTGTACTAGGAAGTCCGCTGGTGGAACTGCCATCAATACGCCTGTTAAACCACCGATACCGAAAGTCACAAGGAAGCCAAGTGTCCAAAGCATTGGTGTTGTATAGGTAATGCGGCCCTTGTACATGGTGAATAACCAAGAGAAGATTTTCACACCAGTCGGGATCGCAATAATCATGGTCATGATACCGAAGAACGCGTTAACGTTGGCACCTGCACCCATGGTAAAGAAGTGGTGAACCCAAACAACAAGTGATAAAACACCAATTGCTACAGTAGCGTACACCATTGATTTGTAACCGAACAAAGCTTTGCGGCAGAATACGGCAGTAACTTCCGAGTAAATACCAAAAGCTGGTAATACCAAGATATATACTTCCGGGTGACCCCAAGTCCAGATCAAGTTTACATATAACATTGGGCTACCACCCAAGTCATTTGTAAAGAAGTGGAAGTCAAAGTAACGGTCAAGTGACAACATTGCAATAGTCGCAGTTAATACTGGGAATGTCGCAATGATAAGTACAACAGTAACTAAAGATGTCCAGGTAAAAATAGGCATATCCATAAGGGTCATGCCAGGCGCGCGCATTTTAATGATGGTAACGAAGAAGTTAACACCAGTTAAAAGTGTACCCAAGCCTGAAATCTGCAGTGCCCAAATGTAGTAGTCTACACCTACGCCAGGAGAATATTCGATACCTGATAGAGGAGGATAAGCCATCCAACCTGTTGCAGCGAATTCACCTAAAGCAAGAGAAGCCATTACCAGACCAGCAGCGCCAGCGAATAGCCAGAAGCTTAAAGAGTTTAATAGCGGGAAGGCAACATCACGTGCACCGATTTGAAGTGGTACAGAAATGTTCATCAAACCAACCACAAGACCCATCGCTACGAAGAAGATCATGATTACGCCATGCGCAGTAAAGATCTGATCGTAATGTTCTGGGTGCAAGTAACCTTCACCACCACCTTTTGCAAGGAACTGTTGAAGACGCATCATGATCGCATCGGCAAAACCACGCAGAAGCATGACAATCGACACAATGATATACATGATACCAATTTTTTTATGGTCTACAGATGTGAACCATTCGTTCCACAAATAGCCCCATTTTTTGAAATAGGTGATACCTGCAAACAGTGCAAGACCGCCTAGGACCATCATGGCAACTGTCACCAGCACGATTGGATCGTGAGGGATTGCATCCGGACCTAACTTACCTAAGAAGCTCATGTCTTATTCCTCTACAGAAGCAGTCGCATGTTCAACATTTGCATGAGCTTCAGAAGCAGCAGCTTCATGACCAGCAGTTGCCGAGTGATCAGCACCGTGGTAATTACTCATGTATTTGTTAATCACAGATTCGAACAGTTTAGGTTCTACTGAAGAATAATAAGTCACTGGATGTGGCTTAGTCGGATAAGGCTTCAACGCTTCAGCAGCAGCCTTCTCTTCAGGAGTTTGCGCTTTCGCAACGATTGCTTCGATTTGGTGCTTAGAGCGGTTACCGTCACGTAAGGTTGCAAATTCAGCTTGATCTAAAACTGTTTTTTGAACAGCTTGAGGATTAATGGTATTACCATTACCCGCTTTAACTGCAGCAACCCATTCAGCAAACTGAGCATCAGTCACAGAGTGTGCACGGAAACGCATTTGCGAGAAACCATAACCTGAATAGTTAGAAGAGAAACCGCGGAAGCCTTCAGCAGGACTGGTTTCATTTGCCAAGAAGTTCAGGTGAGTTTGCATACCCGCCATAGCATAAATCTGACCAGACAATGCAGGGATGAAGAACGAGTTCATTGTGAAGTTAGAAGTTAAACGCAGGCTAACCGGAGTTTTTTCTGGGAAACGAATTTCGTTAACAGTCGCAATGTTTTGTTCTGGATAGATAAAAATCCATTTAAACTGTTCAGCAATAACCTGAACATTTAAAGGTGCTTTATCTGATTCTAGCGGACGGTATGGGTCATACTTGTGGGAACCCCACCAAGTTAACCAAGCTAAAATACCAATAATAATAACAGGAACACCCCAGACTACAATTTCAATTGCAGTAGAGTGTGCCCATGTAGGTTTATAGTCTGCATCTTTATTCGACGCGCGATATTTCCATCCGAACCATAATGCCATAATCGCTGATGGAATAACCACCAATAGCATTAAGTAAATCGCAGTCAACATGAGGTTTGATTGACCTTCAGCAACTGGACCTTTGGAGTTCAGAAGTACTAAATCACCACCACACCCAGTCAAGAGTGCAGCCATCGCAGATAAAGACAATACAGCTAAAATTGTTTGTCTCATTTTACAACCTCGGTGAAGAGTCCCATTCCCTAATTTAATATGGGATAGCGATTAAAGTGTCGCATGATTGGAAATGTTTATTTTTCACTTAGAAAATCCAAGCACAGTAAAGCCTTCCCAATCATGAGGCACCGCTACGTTGTAGGGCATTATGCCTGATATCGACAAACTAAGCTATATGTAAAGTGGCTTTAAATATCTGTTATAAAAACTGATTTTTTTACTCGGAATTAAGCTTTTATTATATGAATTTTATTTTAATATCAATATTCTGCGGAAAAACAGGGATATAAAAACAATCCCTGTCTAATTATATGCTTATTGTTTAACCACTTTGGTTTTGGCTAACTTATCATGTAAGGTCTGGCGCTTTTCACCCAGTGCAAAAACATGATCAATAATTGTAATAAATGGCATAAATAGCAAATTTAAAAAGATAAAAATAAAGCTACGTAAAGTGAAAGCACGCATCAGGCTGACTTTTTCACCATTGTCGGCATCTACAATTTTAATTTTGGTCAGTTTTTTACCGATGCTTTGTCCGGATTTTGCCAACATAAATGCCTGTATACCTAGCATAATAATGAGGTAAATAAACATGGTCTGCCAGGCTTCAGAAGGTATAAGGGTAAATAATTCCTGTTGCAATTGCATGGCTTGAGTGGAAGTCTCGGCCGATTGCATTTTTTGCTGAATCTCGGATAACTGGTTAAATTGCTCTGGTTTTAGGAAAAATGACGGAATTGCAGCTGCCGGTAGCCAGAGTAGCAAGTCAATGATTTTTGCCAAAATACGGGTTGGAATTGCAGCCAACTCCTGTCGAGCAGTTGCTTTTTTTTCCACCTGAACTTTACGAATAGCTGAATTCTGTACAGGGCTGGGTTCTGGAAAAGCTGCAGGTGCGATATAGCCTTCAGGTGTATATACAAGTTTACCTTGGGTTAATTCACCTAAAGCCTTCCATTCGGTCATACCTTGATGCCATGCCAAATCTGTTAGCAGCACTTGTTGGCTAGCGAGCATTTGGTTCAACTGCTCTAAGGTGTATGGACCAGCTTGTTGATTATTACGAGCCAAGTAAATTTGCATAAATATTAAATCTCAAAACGTAAATTAGGTTTGTATAGCAAACCCTTAAATTATAGATGAAAAAAAAGACCCAAATGTGGGTCTTTTTTAACATGTTTTATTAGGCTTGTTGAGCTTTTTCTTCTGCAAGGAAGAACCAAGTGTCTAAAACTGAGTCCGGGTTTAAAGAAACAGACTCAATACCTTGTTCCATCAACCATTTAGCCAGGTCAGGGTGATCAGAAGGACCTTGACCACAAATACCTACATATTTTCCTGCTTTACGACATGCATGGATAGCCATAGAAAGAAGGGCTTTAACCGCTGGGTCGCGTTCATCAAACAAGTGAGAAACAATACCAGAGTCACGGTCTAGACCAAGAGTTAACTGAGTCAAGTCGTTAGAACCAATAGAGAAACCATCGAAGTGTTCAAGGAATTGTTCAGCCAACAATGCATTCGTTGGCAATTCGCACATCATGATCACTTTAAGACCATTTTCACCACGTTTAAGACCGTTCAATGCCAACAATTCAATCACACGTTTTGCTTCAGCAACGGTACGTACGAATGGAATCATGATCTGTACATTGGTTAAGCCCATTTCGTCACGAACTTTTTTCAACGCACGGCATTCAAGTTCGAAACAGTCACGGAAGTTGTCAGAAACGTAGCGGCTTGCACCACGGAAACCAAGCATTGGGTTTTCTTCTTCTGGTTCGTATAGCTTACCACCGATCAAGTTTGCATATTCGTTTGACTTAAAGTCAGACATACGCACGATCACTGGTTTGTCAGCGAATGCAGCAGCAAGGGTAGAAATACCTTCAACCAATTTTTCTACATAGAATTCGATAGGAGAAGCGTAACCTGCAGTACGTGCCATTACAGCAGCGCGAGTTTCGCGTGGAAGGCTGTCAATGTTGAGCAATGCTTTAGGATGCACACCAATCATCCGGTTAATGATGAATTCAAGACGTGCCAGACCAATACCTGCGTTTGGAATTTGAGCAAAGTCAAATGCACGGTCAGGGTTACCCACGTTCATCATGACTTTAAATGGAAGCGCAGGCATAGATTCGATAGAGTTACGCTGAACTTCGAAATCTAAAGCACCTTCATAGATAAAGCCTGTATCACCTTCGGCACAAGAAACAGTTACTTCTTGACCATCGGTCAGAACTTCAGTTGCATTACCACAACCTACAATCGCTGGAACACCAAGTTCACGTGCAATGATGGCAGCGTGACAAGTACGGCCACCACGGTTGGTGACAATAGCAGCAGCACGTTTCATCACTGGTTCCCAATCCGGGTCAGTCATGTCAGATACGAGTACGTCACCGTCTTGTACTTTATCCATCTCTTTAATCGAAGTGACGATGCGGACTTTACCAGAACCGATACGTTGACCAATTGAACGGCCTTCACAAACCACAGTACCTTTTTGTTTAAGCAGGTAGCGTTCCATTGTGCCGACATTTTCACGGCTTTTTACGGTTTCTGGACGTGCCTGAACGATATAAAGCTGACCGTCATCACCATCTTTGGCCCATTCGATGTCCATTGGGGCACCGTAATGTTCTTCAATGATCAAGGCTTGTTTTGCAAGTTCTTGCAGCTCATGATCATTTAAGGCAAATTGTTGACGCTCTTGTTTTTCAACGTCGACGACAACGACTGATTTACCTGCTGCACCTTCTTCACCATAAAT
This sequence comes from Acinetobacter sp. YH01022, assembly GCF_013420235.1. NCBI lineage: Bacteria > Pseudomonadati > Pseudomonadota > Gammaproteobacteria > Moraxellales > Moraxellaceae > Acinetobacter > Acinetobacter sp. YH01022. The sequence continues at coordinate 51,871 of NZ_VOYP01000013.1, forward strand.
CATTTTTTGGTGTTTAGAGCCCAGGTTGCGACGCAGGATAGAATGCTTGCCATTTTTAAGAAGTGGTTTAGAAATATAGAATTCGTCAGGGTTAACTGCACCTTGAACGACCATTTCACCCAAGCCATAAGAAGCGGTAATAAATACTGCATCACGGAAACCAGATTCTGTATCCAGTGTGAACATTACACCAGCAGCACCAGTTTCAGAGCGGACCATACGTTGCACGCCAGCCGACAACGCTACGATGTCGTGAGCAAAGTTTTGGTGTACACGGTAAGAAATTGCGCGATCGTTATAAAGTGAAGCAAATACTTCCTTAATGGCTACAAGAACGTTGTCGATGCCACGGATGTTCAGGAAGGTTTCTTGTTGTCCTGCAAATGATGCATCTGGCAAGTCTTCTGCTGTTGCAGATGAACGAACGGCAACCGCGATGTCAGGGTTGCCGTTTGAAAGAGCAGCAAAAGATTCGCGAATTTCCTTTTCAAGTTCTGCTGTAAGCGGAGTTTCGACAATCCATTGACGGATTTTTGCGCCAGTTTCTGCTAGAGCTTTTACGTCATCAACATTAAGCGCTGCAAGCTCGGCGTTGATTTTAGCGTTTAGGCCACTTTGCTCGAGAAATTCACGATACGCAGCAGCTGTGGTTGCAAAACCACCCGGTACTGATACACCAGCATTAGACAAATGGCTGATCATTTCACCCAGTGATGAGTTTTTCCCACCAACGAGTTCAACGTCGTGTTTCCCTAATTTTTCTAGACCAATTACGCGCGCTTCCAAAGTTGTTACTCCACTTATGCAGTATTAATCACTATCTTGGCATGAAATTATAACAAATCGCCCAGCTTTTTGATTTACTCGGCGACACTCATGTAAGATCGGTTTACTATAAAGATTTTACAGCACTTAGACAAATATTTAAGGAGAATTTTAATGTCAGAAGGTAAACAGATTAAGCGCAGTGTGTTTTTTATCTCCGATGGGACTGCAATTACTGCTGAAACCCTGGGACACTCACTGTTAGCACAGTTTCCTCATGTAGATTTTGACATTCATATTATTCCTTATATTTCTTCAGAAGAAGCTGCGATGAATGTGGTAGCTGAAATCAACCAGCGTGCCGATCAAGATGGGCAACAACCTTTGGTGTTTGATACCTTGGTAGACCCGTATGTGCGTGATATTATCAATACCGCAAACGCAGTAAATCTTGATGTTTTTGAAGGTCTTATTGGTAAATTGTCTGAGGTTTTAGGTACTGCACCTACAACTTTAGTCGGACAAACCCATGCTGTAACCGATTCTGAGTCATATAAAGCACGTATTGATGCAGTGCATTTTGCCCTAGATAACGATGATGGCGCACGCACACGTCATTATGACAAGGCTGATCTGATCCTGATTGGGGTTTCCCGTTCCGGTAAAACACCGACTTCAATTTATCTTTCATTACAGTTTGGAATTCGTGTGGCGAACTATCCGCTGACTGAAGAAGACCTGGATGACAACCGTTTACCTGCGGTGTTAAAGGCACACAAGCATAAGCTATTTGGCTTAATGATTGATGCTGAACGACTTGTAGCGATTCGTAGCGAACGTAAAGCCAATAGCCGTTATGCAAGTTTTAATCAATGCCAAATGGAACTGCGTGCCGTAGAAGGCATTTATATTTCAGAAGGCATTAAATATCTGAATGTTTCTGAAATGTCGATTGAGGAAATTTCAACCCGTGTTTTACAGATGACAGGTTTAAAACGTCGTATTGGCTAATTTAAAAATGGAGTTAAATTCAGATTTAACTCCATTTCTATAATCGAAAATATAGAGCGTAATTATATGAATAAAGTATTAAAAATAAATAAAATAACTCTTGGTTTTGCTTGGTTTAGTCTGATAAATGCGCATGTTTTTGCACAATCTGTGGCTGATTTTGAAACCCAAATGATCAAACAATATGATCAAAGGCGTTTAGCAGACATTTATGAGAGTGAGGGTGTTAATCAGGAGGTGGCTGTAAAAGTAGTCGATTTTATTCAGAGTCATCCACAAAGTTTCCACTATAATTTTAAAAATCTAGCCAGCAAAAACATGATTTCTATACATTATAGCCCTGATCAAAAGCTGAAATTTTATACATTTGATATTTCAGCTGGCGGTACGATGCGGGAATTCGAATCTTATGTGCAATTTAAACAGGGCAATAAAGTTGTTACTCAGGCGGTGAATGATGGAGGATTTATACGATCCATTCAGCAAACTGAGCTGAATAAAGCACCCACTTATTTTATTTCAAGTACCTATATTGGCAGCAGTTGTGTAGGGACCTATGCTATTCAGGCAGCGCAAATTAGAAATTCGAAATATCAAGCTGTCGAGGTATTTAAAATCGGAACGAAAGTACTGAACCATATTGATGTCAGTTATGATTGTCATTATTATCCAGAAAATATCCAGCCTTTTGATATGAATCGGCACTATATTCGTGTTTCCAAAAATCTTAAAAACATCGATATTTTAGTCATTAAGCCATCAGGTGAATTAACTTCTAATTATTTGCGTTATCAAAAGGCTAAACATTATTATCAATATATTGGCATAGTAAAATAAAATGCATAAGAGTGGCTGATATGTCTCTTTTTATGTTGAAACATCAATAGGTAGTAATAATGACATCTACTAAATGTTCAACACCTTCCATGCTTTGTACTGCATTTTCAGTAATTTTTACCACAGGCCAGGTAATCAGCTTACAGTTATCCTGTTGCAGTGCAGTGTAATAATGATCCGATTTGAGAAAAACCTTGTTTCCAGATGCCGAATTGGGCATTAGCTGGCGTTTTAACCAGGTATCTTGAACTTGGGAATCCAGATAGCGAATAGCCAGTAATGATTTGATGCGGGTATTAAATAAACGACGATTCTTGATAATCAAAGGATGCGAAAGTAGTTTGTGAATGCCTTTTTCAGTTTGAGGTAAGATAAAAAGTGGTGTAATTTGAAATACTTGTACAAATTTTGCGGTATTGCAGATGTGTTCCAGATGCATAACTGTCATCTGGTTGCCCCCAACAATAGCCACATTTAAATTAGTGAAATCGAAGTTGTTAATATCTTCAGAAGCGACGATTTTCCCCTGGAATTTCTGGAAAAAATCGGGTGCATTTTGAAAGAACCCATCCAACGGATTCTTTTTCTTGTTGACCATTTTTATATCCTTTTTTATTTTTACTTTTGTTGCATTTTGTTTTGTACTTCATAGGTATATCCAAGATGGAACTTTGGGTAAAGATTTTTCTGGAATCTTGTCAGTCATCGCCATCATGGCATCGGCAGGAATATGAAACCATTTTTTTAGGTCTGTTGAAGCCATTATGTACACCTCTAAAATCATGGTTTAATGACAAGTATATGAAAAATCCGGACAATGTAATTTGCTTAAGTACTTAAAGTGAGATGAGCATTTTTGTTAATCATCTAGTGTGCTTATTTGTTGAAATAATTTATTTAAATATTTGATATTTATAATTTAATTTGATTTCTTGTCGGGTTGTATCCTTAAAATGGATTATTCTTTATAGAGCGATGCCTCGAACACACAAGTTCGTAAATGTTGTCCAGTCTTATTGCTAAAAATAGATCAGATGATCAACTGAATGAGCAGTTGTGATAAAAAAAATAGCACCTCAACCAGGTGCTATTTACGATTTTAAAAGAATTAAGCGTTTTTGATATTCATCAATAATTCAAAGTTTTCAAGACGTTTATTTGTGTCATAGATATCACAGGTAAAGATAAATTCATCGACATTATATTTCTCTAACAGCTTTTCTAAACCAGCTTTAACCGTTTCAGGTGAGCCAATTTGTGCCATGGCATAGAAACTGTCAACCGACATTTTTTCTGCAGGTGACCAGATTTCATCAATATTTTTGATTGGTGGTTTCAACTTGCCGCGTTGGTTGCGGAACATTGAAATAATACGCTGATAGGGTGATGTTGCTAAATATTGCGCTTCTTCATCTGTCTGAGCGATTACCGTTGGAACACCCATTGAAACATAAGGCTGATCCAGGTATTCAGAGGGTTCAAAGTTCTCTCTATATAGCTTGATCGCCTGATCGAGCATTCGCGGTGCAAAATGGGAGGCAAATGAATAGGGTAGACCCAACTTTGCGGCTAGTTGTGCGCTAAACAAACTTGAACCGAGTAACCAGACGGGAACATGGGTACTTTGACCTGGAGTTGCCACAATACGTTGCTGTGGTAGTGGATCTTTAAAGTATTGCAGAATTTCCAGTACATCTTGTGGGAATTGATCTTCAGTTTCCTGACGGCCACGACGCAGTGCACGCATTGTATTTTGATCCGTACCCGGTGCACGACCAAGACCAAGTTCAATACGGTTTGGATAGAGTGTTGCCAAAGTACCAAATTGCTCTGCAACTATTAAAGGGGCATGGTTCGGTAGCATGATGCCGCCTGAGCCGACTTTTAAAGTTCGAGTATTTGCCAATAAATAGCCTAAGAGAACAGCAGTTGCTGAACTGGCGATGCCGGACATATTGTGATGCTCAGCGAGCCATAAGCGTTTATAACCTAATTTTTCGGCATGTTGAGCCAAAGCAAGTGCATGATGTAATGAAGATTGAATGCTTTTATTTTCACGAACAGGAACTAGGTCCAGAATTGAAAATTGGGTATCTCTTAAAGAACGCATTGGTTTTCTCTAATATCAGGGCTAAGAAAAGCATACGCTGCCTACTGGAACTTGTATATCGTTTTTTTTCGATATATTGGCGATGCCTGTGATTTGGCTTGTAGCAAGCATAAAAAAGCACCCGAAGGTGCTTTAATGTAATTTGATATTGCGATGAATTAACGTTTACCGTTTTTGTACCAACCTAAATGACGACCATTGTCGTGGCGGTCACTGTAACGATAACTGTTATAACGGCGATCATAGCGGTCATCATAACGACGCTCATCACGATCATAGCGACGTTCATCACGGTCATCGTAGCGACGGTCTTCTGAAACTTTTTTACCCAGTACCGAACCACCTGCAGCACCTAATCCGGCACCGATATAACCGCCATTAGTACCACCCATATTTTTACCTACGGTATAGCCACCAGCACCGCCCAGAGCACTACCGATCACGGCACCAGTACGGTCACGTTTGTTGGAAGAAACACCGGCACCGGCTCCAGCACCAATCGCTGAACCAATCATTGCGCCTGTGGTACCACCCATCTGTTTACCCACGGCGGCACCTACAACACCGCCCAGAGCAGAAGTTAAGGCTGTATTTGTTGTATTGCCTGCATTGGCTGTAGTCATGGTTAAAGCAGATGAAGTCACTACAGCAGCAAGAATGATGGAATTAAATTTCATGGCAAACTCCTTTTGGAAGCTTTTGTTATTTCTTGAGTTAAATGTAATAAAAGATGTAGAAATGATAATGGGTGAGTTGTTTATCATTTGTATTTTTATCTTTCAGATTTATCCATAATTAATAACGGATCATTATGATAAAAAATCTAAAAAGCACCTTCAGGTGCTTTTTAGTTCTGTCCTAGCATCATCTATTAACGATGGCTACGATAATATCTTTTAGAATGTTTCTTGTATTTGCGTTGATCCGCACGACGGTCTTCTGAAACTTTTTTACCCAGTACCGAACCACCTGCTGCACCTATTGCAGAGCCGATATAGCCACCAGTAGAACCACCGACATTTTTACCTACGGCATAACCACCAACACCGCCTAGACCACCACCGATAGCAGCACCAGTACGATTACGTCGGTCTGCAGAAACTGCAGCACCACCAGCACCACCGATAGCAGAGCCAATCATTGCACCGGTATTGCCGCCCATCTGTTTACCAATTGCAGTACCTGCTACGCTACCTAATGCGGATGTTGCCGCAATACGAGTGGAGTTGTCTGCATGAGCAGTAACAGTAAACATTGATGCAGCCGCCATTGTTGCGCTGAGTAATAATGTATTCAGTTTCATAGTTAACTCCATGTCCAAAATGAACGTTGTCGGTAAGTTATTTCGATGTCGGCAAATGTAACAAAAATTTTTTCCAACAATGTGGAGAGGTTCAACTAGAGTTGTGGCGTTTAGTGTCTGCTTTGTAAAGTTATATTAACAATATTTAAAAGTGCTCATAAAATGCACGTTTATAAGGCAAATATGAATAAAACTGGTATCAATACAGTTCTTATCTTAAAAAAATCCCTTTCTACATGTGGTTTTGTCCCCACAATATCTATGTCATTTAACCCTTAGAATCGTTACACTAGACACAATTTTTTTGCGCTGATCTATGTCCTTTAAGGCATGGGGATAGCCTTTGTATTGAGATATTGAGCAAAATGAAAGAATCGTTACGTTTACGATTAGATCAACTTTCTGACCGTCACGAAGAATTAAACGCATTGCTTGCCGACGTTGAAGTGATTTCAGATAACAAACGCTTCCGTCAATTGTCACGTGAACATAGTGACCTATCCGAAATCACCGAGGTCTGGACTAAATTCCGTCAGGCAGAAGAAGATATACAAACTGCTGAAGCCATGTTGAGCGATCCTGACTTTAAGGAAATGGCTCAGGAAGAAATAAAAGACAATAAGGCGCTGCTGGAACAACTGGAAGCAGACTTAAATATTCTGATGATTCCGAAAGATCCAAATGATGCCAACTCGGCTTATCTGGAAATTCGTGCCGGAACTGGTGGTGATGAAGCTGCCATCTTCTCGGGCGATTTATTCCGTATGTATAGCAAATATGCTGAAACTCAGGGCTGGCGTCTGGAAATCCTGTCTGAAAATGAAGGTGAACACGGCGGTTATAAAGAAGTCATCTGCCTGATTAATGGTGAAGGTGTTTACGGTCGCTTAAAATTTGAAAGTGGTGCACACCGCGTACAACGTGTTCCTGCAACTGAATCTCAAGGTCGTGTGCATACTTCAGCATGCACAGTAGCAATTTTGCCTGAAGTGGATGTGGATACTTCGGTAGAGATTAACCCGGCAGATTTGCGTATTGATACTTATCGTGCATCGGGTGCAGGTGGTCAGCATATTAACAAAACCGATTCGGCAGTCCGTATTACTCACATTCCAACCGGTACGGTGGTTGAATGTCAGGATGAACGTTCACAGCATAAGAACAAAGCCAAAGCCATGGCACTTCTGGTTTCACGTCTGGAAAATGCCAAACGTGCGGCGGCAGATGCGGCAACTTCGGAAATGCGCCGTGACCTGGTGGGTTCCGGGGACCGTTCGGAACGTATCCGTACTTATAACTATCCGCAAGGTCGTATGACTGATCACCGTATCAACCTGACTTTATATAAGCTGGATGCCGTGATGGAAGGTGACTTGACCGAATTGCTTGACAGTTTGCATCGCGAATATCAGGCAGACCAGCTGGCACTTCTTGCACAGCAGAATGGTGGCTAATGAATATTGCACAGGCTTTGGCCTTACGTGGTGATGCAGAAAGCTATGAACGCCAGGAAAATGCGTGGTTACTTGAGCACATTACCAAAATTGATGCTTTTGATTTGCCATTGAAAAAAACTCTGGAATTAACAGCAGAGCAAGAACAGGCATATCGTAATGGCTTGGCACGTATTGCAGCAGGTGAACCTCTGGCTTATGTCACGGGGTCACAGCCATTCTGGACACTGGATTTAAAAGTCACCAAAGACACCTTGGTGCCACGTCCAGATACAGAAGTACTGGTCGAAACGGTACTGAAACTCGATTTGCCTGAAGATACCCGAATTGTCGATTTAGGCACCGGAACTGGAGCCATTGCCTTATCTCTTGCTAGTGAACGTCCGGATTGGTCTATTACGGCAACCGATATCTATGCACCGACTCTAGAAGTTGCTCAGTTTAATGCTGAAAAGCATGATCTTGGGCATGTGCGTTTTGTTTGTGGTTCCTGGTTTAAACCTCTGGGCCGTGAATTCTTTGATGTCATTGTTTCCAATCCGCCGTATATCGATGCAGATGATATCCATATGCAGGATTTGGCGACTGAACCGGAGCGGGCTTTGGTAGCAGACAAACATGGTCTGGCAGATTTGGAGCAGATTATCCAGCAGGGCAAAAAGCATTTAACCGTCAATGGTTGGGTGGTGCTGGAACATGGTTATGATCAGGGTGAGGCGGTACGGCATATCTTTACTCAAGCCGGTTATAAGCAAGTGCGTACGGTAAAAGACTATGGTGGTAATGACCGTGTCACTTTGGGGCAATGGCCACATTAATCTTAAAAAAGATAAAAAATAAAGCGCATCATGCGCTTTATTTTTTGACTACATCCCGCCAGCGTAACAGCCATTTTTCAGCAATTTTCATTAAGCTATCCGTCATTTTGCCTAAAATAGCCAATAAAATAATTGCAATAATGACAATGTCAGGTCGAGAGGTTTCCCGTCCATCACTGAGCAAATAACCAATCCCTTGAGTGGCCGCGATCAGTTCAGCAGCAATCATAAACATCCAGGACAAGCTCAGGCTGTTGCGTAAACCGGTTAAAATACCCGGGGATGCTGCCGGAAGTACAATCTCCTTGATCTGTTGCAGGTATTTCAGACGGTAGACTTGCGCGACTTCAATCAGCTTGCGGTCTACGCCCTGAATCGCTGCAACGGTATTGGTATAGGTCGGGAAAAATGCGCCGATGGCAATCAGGGTAATTTTGGATGCTTCATCGATGCCTAACCACAGCAGTAACAGGGGAATCCAGGCCAGACTTGGAATCGACTTAATCGCTGAAAAAGAAGGTTCTAAAAATTCTTCAGCTTGCTTGTTTAAACCGACCAAGATGGCGAAAACCAGCGCAAGTCCACTGCCAATAAAGAAACCTAGAAATACCCGCCAGGTACTGGTCCAGATATGTAGCCACAAATCACCTGTAGACAGTTCTAATAACGATTGCCATAAACTGCTGGGTGCGGGGAGCAGGTAGGGTGCTATAAAACCGTTTCTAACCAAAATTTCACACAGGATCAACGCAAGAACAGGGATGACCAGCCCCTTCAGCTTGCTTAATAATTTAAGCAAGCCAGGCGCTGGGATGCTATCCACTTTAGGTTGAATCGGTGCCTTATTCGTTGTTACAGACGAACTCATTATCTATTTACAACCTTGTTTGCATATTTTGCATCAAACAGTTGATCAATCACCTGATTGACATTAGTGCCTTTACGAACTAAATCCTCTTCGGTCAAAATGGTTCCTGATTTTTTCAATGCATTGAGATGTTTTACAGTTGGGATGTTTTGCTCAAAATTGGTACGGCTGAGTTGCAGTTTGGCCACAGCAATAGGCAATTTCGATTCCCGTGCCAGCAATTCGGCCAGTTTGGCTGGATTGGCTTTGGCCCATTTACGTGCCTGTTCATAAGCTTTAATCACCGCTTCGATGGCTTCCGGGCTTTGGCTCGCAAATTGCTCCCTGGTACTTAATACGCTGTAACTATTAAAACCGACATTTCGATACAGCAGTTTTGCACCTGACTGGACTTGTGCAGAAGCCATTAGTGGATCTAAACCTGCCCAGGCATCGACTTGGCCACGTTCAAGCGCCGTTTTACCATCTGGATGTTGCAAATGTACAAGCTGAACATCCTTTTTATTTAAGCCTGCTGTTTCCAGTGCCTGTAAGGTAAACAGGAAAGGGTCTGTACCTTTGGTGGCGGCAATTTTTTTTCCTTTTAAATCTTTTAGGTTTTTAATGGGAGAATTTTTTGCAACCAATAAGGCCGTCCATTCAGGCTGACTCTGGATGTAGACGGTTTTAATCGGACTGCCATTGGCACGGCTGAGTACGGCTGCCAAACCGGCGGTTGAGGAAAAATCTACACTGCCACTATTTAAATATTCGAGTGAACGGTTACTCCCTTGACTAAACACCCATTTAATCTGGGTTTTAGGTAAAGCTTTTTCCAAAAGTTTTTGTTCCTTCACCACCAAACTGGTCGGAGCATAATAGGCATAATCCAGCTTTAGCGTATCAGGTAGGGCTGCCATGCTATATTGACTGACCAAGCCGAATGTGATCGCTGTGAGTATTTTCGTTTTGAAACCAGAATTTTGCATATAAGTCCCGATAGAATGATTTGAATGAGATGCGGCAAATACTGCCAGTAACTCAAGGGATAAGACAAAAGAGTAATTTTTATAAAATTATCTTAATTCTGGATATATTGAATTTTGTGAAATAAGTTTATGAATTTTAATGAATTTATTTTGTATGTTTAAATATTTTGCACTTTATATCAAAAAGTTACATCAGTATGAATAAAAGTAAAATATGAAACAATTAAGAAAAATGAGATTTTGTAATTTTAATGTAATTACTATGTAATTACATTAATGGTTGCGTTTGGCGATTGCTGAAAACAAAAATTTAAAGTAAATAGTCAAAACTATGTTTTTAAATGGTAATGCAACCTGCCAACAGGATGTGATGAGTAATTCAGATCTGTCTGGTGTAGCATAAGAGAGGTAAGTAGAAAGAATACGTGGTCAGATCTATTATTGGGGCGTGATATAAAATCAAACAAATTAAATTGATTTAAAAAAAGCGACTCACTGGAGTCGCTTTTTTTAATGGGTTTTAGATTTATATTAGAAAATCTTGTAAACCATCAGATATGTCTAAGTGTGCAAGTGCATCGGTTTCAAGGGCTAAACAAAGCGCCACAATTTTTGCTGTATCTGCAAGATATTGCTCATCTTTTAAAGCTACGCCAGTTTGTAAAGCTTGAATACGATCAGCACTGATATCCAGTGCCTGAGCGGATTCAATGGCATCTGCACGATTGAAGAAATTGACCACCACATTTTGAAGTGCAGAATCAGCAGTATTTAAAATACCTTGATTGAATAACTCATCAAATTGACTGGTGTGAGAATTGAGAGAATGAGTAAAATTTTGCACCAAGCTTTGCTCTAGTACATCAATCATTTTAAGCATGTCAGAACCTTTAATATAAGGTGATTTAACAGGGAGATTACAGCAGGGGTGGCATAAAGATATGCCTTTAAATTGGTTGAAAAGTAATCTATTTTGTCGCTTTTTGCAAATAAATTCCGACGAAAAATGCATCATTTTTTAAGTCAATGAAAAGCAAAGAATTATTAAATTTTTAGAAAAGCAGCTATATTCTTATGGCTTATATTGAATTTATTACTCCTTATTTTGCCGATAAGCCCCGGGACTGACGCCGGTCCATTTTTTGAAAGCACGATGGAATGCACTCGGATCGTGAAAGCTGAGTTCATCACTAATTTGTTGCAAAGTTTTCTCTGTTTTGGTCAGAAATTCAATGGCGGTATCACGCCGGATATCATTTTTAAGTTGTTGATAGCTTACCCCTTCGCTTTTTAAACGTCTTTGCATGGTGGCATCCGAAATATTTAAGCGCTGGGCAATTTCATTCAGTTCTAACCATTCCGCAGGTGGAACATTCATTAAATGTTTACGGATTTGAGAACTAATGGCATGTGGATTTTTAAAGCGCACCAGCAGGTTATGCGGTGTCTGTCTAATAAACTGATGCCATGACTGTTTGTCCTGTTTGATCTGAATATTTAAATAATTGGCATCGAACTGGATATAGTTTTCATGGCTATTGTATTGAATATTTTCACAAAAACGGACTTTATAGTCCTGATCATCCAGTGGTGCATCACATTTGAGCTGAATCTGGTTCAGTAAGACCCGTTGTCCGCTTAACCAGCACATCAAAGCATGAATCAGCATTAAATAGGTGGCATAGCTGAACATTCTTTTGGTGTGTTTCTGTTCATAAATCACAATATAGGCATAGTTTTCCTGCACAGATAATTGACTGATAAAATCATCCAGTACCAGATTTAAAAACTGCAAAATTTGCTGTAGGGCTTTTTCCAGGGTTTCGGCATGCATGACCGATTGTGATAACAGTTTAAAACTGCCGCGCCGCATTGGGTGGCTGTCCATCCCAAAAAACTCGTCATTCATGACATCTGCCAGTTCGGTCCAGAGCTGGGCATATTGTGAAACTGAAACGCGAGCCTTACTGGAATGCAGCAACTCAACAGGAATACCGGATTTGAGCAAGATATTTTGCGTGTTCAATCCCTGATGCTGCGCCGATAAAAGCGCTTCATGCACCAGACTGATCGAGATTGTGCCTTTACTGTAATTTAAGTCTTGTTCATTCATGTACAGATGTCCGTATTCCGTATTTTTACTACCGTGACCTGGATTGTCCAAATCCATCATAAAAGATGCAAGGTTTGGAAATTGTACTCTAGCTGAACTGCCTTTACTCTGCATCTTAAGTCGAGTGTTTATTCAAATAATTAACAGGAACAAAAAATGAAAATTCAAGGAAAAGTATTTGTCGTGACAGGCGGTGCATCGGGTTTGGGTGCAGCCACAGCCACTTATCTGGTGGGTCAGGGCGCTCAGGTGATTATGGTGGATATGAACCAGGAGCTGGGTCAGGAAATGCAGCAGCGCTTGGGTGAGCATGCAGTTTTTGTCAAACTGGATGTGACCGATGAGCATTCAGTCAAAGTTTTCTTTGAAAATATTGAACAGCAGTATGGTCAGTTAAATGGTTTGGTGAACTGTGCCGGGATTGCACCGTCTGCCAAAGTGTTGGGTCGTGATGGCATTCATGATCTGGGTCTGTTCCAGAAAGTATTGAATATCAATGTCAGTGGTACTTTTAACATGATCCGTTTTGCGGCAAGTTTGATGGCGAAATATCAGTTGCAGCCAGGTGAAGAAGAGCGTGGGGTGATTGTCAATACAGCTTCAGTGGCTGCATTTGAAGGGCAACTCGGGCAAGTGGCTTATGCTGCTTCTAAAGGTGCTGTGGTGTCCATGACTTTACCTCTGGCACGTGAACTGGCGCGTGAGGCGATTCGGGTGATGACGATTGCACCAGGCATTATGGAAACACCAATGCTGAAAGCCATGCCGCAGAATGTGCAGGAGGCTTTGGGTCAAATGGTGCCGTTTCCATCGCGTTTGGCCAAGCCGGAAGAGTTTGCACATCTAGTCGGACATATTTTTGAAAATACCTATTTGAATGGTGAAGTGATTCGTTTAGATGGTGCGATTCGTATGCAGCCTAAGTAATTATTGATAATTGCAGCGGCATGACGGAGTCTTTTCAATATGTAATAAAACTCTGTTTAACCTTCGGTTCGACCTACTTTTCTTTCGGGAAAAGTAGGCAAAACCATCCCCATTCGCAAAACCTGTTTAATCAAAATTACAGTCCTCTGTCTCTCGGAAACATTATCTTTTAGATGTATTTCAGGTTGCGAATGGGATTGTCGTGTATCAAATATTTCTTAAATTTTTATAAATAAAGAATTTTAAAAACTGAATGTGAAACATGAGAGGGAAGCTCAATGATTTTAAATGACGAACAAAAGATGGTTCAGGACATGTTGCGGGATTATTCGCAAAACAAGTTAAAACCTACTGCCGCAGAACGTGATAAAACTGCGCAATTTCCCGCACAAGAACTGAAAGAACTCGGTGAGCTGGGTGCTTTGGGCATGACCGTATCCGAACAATGGGGCGGTGCGGGTTTGGACTATGTTTCGCTGGTGCTTGCCTTGGAAGAAATTGCTGCAGGTGATGGCGCGATTTCAACCATTGTCAGTGTGCAAAACTCTTTGCCGTGTGGCATTACCCAGCGTTACGGTACAGAAGCACAGAAACAGAAATATCTTACCAAACTGGCTACAGGTGAATGGCTCGGATGTTTTTGTCTTACCGAACCGCAAGCTGGTTCCGATGCCGGTGCACTGGAATGTAAGGCAGAACGTGATGGAGATGCATGGGTATTGAATGGCACCAAACAGTTCATTACCACAGGCAAACATGCCCAAGTGGCGATTGTCTTTGCTGTGACCGATAAAGCCGCAGGGAAAAAAGGCATCTCCTGTTTCCTAGTTCCTACAGACACAGAAGGCTATATTGTTTCGCGTCTGGAAGAAAAAATGGGACAGCATTGTTCAGATACCGCCACCATCATTTTTGAAAATTGCCGGATTCCTGCCGAAAATTTATTGGGTAAAGAAGGTGAAGGTTACAAAATTGCCCTATCTAACCTAGAATCAGGACGAATCGGGATTGCCGCACAATCGGTCGGCATGGCGCGTGCTGCACTCGATGCTGCTGTGGACTATGCCAATCAGCGCAAAGCATTTGGGGTAGAAATTGTACAGCATCAGGCCGTTGCATTCCGTCTGGCAGATATGGCCACGCAGATTGAAGCGGCACGACAACTGATTTTCCATGCAGCAACTTTAAAAGATGCCGGCTTACCGTGTTTGAAAGAAGCTTCTATGGCCAAGCTGTTTGCATCCACCATGGCGGAGCGGGTGTGTTCCGATGCCATTCAGATTCATGGCGGTTATGGCTATGTCTCGGATTTCCCGGTAGAGCGGATTTACCGCGACGTACGGGTTAGCCAGATTTATGAAGGGGCTTCGGATATTCAGCGCCTGGTCATTGCACGTGAGGTGACTAAAATCTAAACCGGCTAAAGCTTCAAATGGCTAAATTCTAGACTTTAGTCGGTGTTCAAATCCTGCACATTTTCTGATGGATAAGGAAATTGCAGGAGCTGGGGAATCATGGTTATCTAAGTCAACTGTGAAGTAAAAAACTTAAAAATGCTGAATCAGCTTTGGCATTTTTAGAGTCAGAACAATAAGCAAAATGGATCAGCAAAGCAGAAGCTTTGTTTATAAAATAACGGATGAGAGGTTGTCGTCATGAAGACACTACAACAAGCATATCAAGAGTTTAATTTTGATGATTTTCTTGCACAGCAACTGGTCGGTACGGCTGAGTCAGTCAATGCCTATGTTGAATGTTGCGAGCGTTATCTCGGTTTAAACAAAACGGCCTTAATCTGGGAAGGCAAAAACGGCGAGTCCGCAGAGTGGACATTTGAACAACTGGCAGAAGCCTCTGGAAAATTGGCAAATTATTTTGCATCCATAGGCTTAAAAGCAGGTGATTGCATTGCCGGTTTATTGCCGCGTACGCCTGAACTGCTGATTAGCATTTTAGCCACCTGGCGTATGGGTGCAATTTACCAGCCATTGTTTACAGCTTTTGAATCCAAAGCCATTGAGCATCGGATTAATACTGCCAAAACCCAATTGATTGTCACCAATGCAGAACAACGCTCAAAACTGAACGGTGTCACTGTACCGCATATTTTAACAGTCCATCCACAAGATGCTTCAAGTCATGCAGATGCCGATTTCTGGGCAGAACTGGCGCAACAGTCAGAATCTTTTGAACCAGTAATGCAGACTTTTGCAGATGATTTCCTGATGATGTTTACCTCAGGAACCACGGGTTTGGCAAAATCGGTGCAGGTTCCTTTAAAAGCACTGCTGGCATTTAAAGGCTATATGATCCACGCGGTGGATTTGCGTGAAGAAGACTCTTTCTGGAATCTGGCCGATCCGGGTTGGGCTTATGGTTTGTATTATGGTATTACCGGACCTTTAAGCTTGGGGCATAGCATTATTATGGATGAACGTGCCTTTAGTGTAGATAACGCCGTGCAGATCATTAAAAAGCATAAAGTCAGTAACTTGACTGGTTCACCAACGGCATTTCGGATGTTTTTTGGATTCAAGGAAAAATTTGATCCATCGATTAAAGAACATTTACGTGCCGTCAGTAGTGCCGGTGAGCCATTAACCCCAGAAGTGATTCACTGGTTTAATCATGATTTGAATGTGAATATTTATGATCAATATGGCCAAACTGAACTGGGGATGGTGATTGCCAATCATCATGCTTTAGAACATGAAAAGAAAGTCGGTTCTGCAGGTTTTGCTAACCCGGGTCATCGTTTTGTGGTCTTGAATCAAAACCACGAAGAAGTGGAAAAAGGCGGTATTGGTACCTTGGCTATTGATTTTTCGCAATCACCTTTAACCTGGTTTAAAGGTTATGGCGGCAATAACCGTAAATCATTCGTTGGGCATTATTATTTAACTGGTGATACGGTGAAATTAAATGAACTGGGTGGGGTAGATTTCATCGGACGTGCTGACGATGTCATTACAACGTCAGGCTATCGTGTGGGTCCTTTCGATGTGGAAAGCACTTTACTGGAATGTGCTGAGGTTTTGGAATCTGCAGTTATTGGCAAGCCAGACCCGGAACGTACCGAGGTGGTGAAAGCTTTTGTCGTGCTTAAACCGCAATTTGCGGCTTCGGATGCGTTAAGCCATAAACTTCAGGAATATGTGCGTTCACGTTTGTCTAAACATGCCTATCCTAAAGAAATCGAATTTGTCGAAGGTTTACCTAAAACCACGAGTGGTAAAATTCAACGCAATTTACTCAAGCAGCAGGAAATTGCCAACATGCAAGGAATTCAGAAAGTCAGTTAAACCTTTTTCGTTTTTTTAAGTTTCATGCTCTTGCACCCGAAAGGGTGCTTTTTTTAGTCCTATGCAAAATTCATTTTGAACTATAATGGCTGTCTGGTTTAAGCAAACGCAAGTAATAGACAGGATAAGCAAGTGACCCAAGCACTCGACATGGACCTAGAGTTAAGCGATGAAGAAATGCATCTTTACAGCCGGCAAATTCTGCTGGATGGTTGGGACATTGAAGCCCAGGAAAAACTGAAACTTGCCAATGTCCTGATTGTCGGTTGTGGTGGAATTGGCTGTACTACAGCTGAACTTCTTGCTCGGGCAGGTGTAGGAAAAATCACCTTAATTGATGCTGACACTATTGAAATGAGTAATCTGCAACGGCAAATAGCCTATGTGGAAGACAATATCGGTTTCTATAAAGCTGAAATACTGGCCAAGCGTTTAAAGCAGATTAATCCGCATATCCGTGTTGAATCTCAAACAGTAAAACTGGACGAGAGCAATGCAGAAGCATTAATTTCAACTCAAGATCTGGTTTTAGATGGCTGTGATAATTTCACTACACGTTATCTCGTCAACCAAAGTTGCAAGCAATTCAATGTACCTTTAATCAGTGCTTCAGCGATTGGTTTTCAGGGACAGCTGTTTATGGTAGAAGACGAATCGGCCTGTTATGAATGTCTATTTCCCAAAGAACAGCATGCCAATGAAAACCTGCGCTGTGCAGATTCAGGCGTATTAGCTACGACTCCGAATGTTATGGCGAGTTTGCAGGCGCATCATGCTTTACTCTACTTGGGGTTGGGCAAAACACCACTGAAGCAAAAACTGATGCTCTGGGATGGATTAAGCATGAAACAACGTCTACTGGCTTTCGAAAAAGATACAGATTGTCCAATCTGTCAGGCAAGATAGACCTGCAAGACCATATTTTTTTGCTACACTCGCTATAATTTAATTCTAAGCTGACATTATGAAAAACAATATCTGGTTAGATGGCCTGCGTTCAGTTGCCCGTGTCGGGGAAACGGCTGTCATTGCAGCAAAAGCAGGCTTTAAATACGCCACAGAAAAACCAAGTAACGCCAAGCTGATGCGTGAAACTTTTGAATCCTTAGGTTCAACCTATATCAAGCTTGGACAGTTTATTGCCAGCACACCTTCCTTGTTTCCACGTGAATATGTGGAAGAATTTCAGGGCTGTTTAGATCAGACCCCATCATTGCCTTTTAGTTATGTACAAGGCGTATTGGCCTCTGAGTTTGCAGGTCGAAATTTAGATGAAATT
Organism: Acinetobacter sp. YH01022; assembly: GCF_013420235.1. Lineage (NCBI taxonomy): Bacteria > Pseudomonadati > Pseudomonadota > Gammaproteobacteria > Moraxellales > Moraxellaceae > Acinetobacter > Acinetobacter sp. YH01022. The sequence goes on from NZ_VOYP01000013.1 coordinate 69,626, forward strand.
TTTGCTTCCATTGATGAAAAGCCTTTAGCCTCGGCTTCTATTGCACAGGTTCACGCAGCCAAACTCGTGACTGGTGAAGATGTTGTTATTAAAGTGCAAAAACCGGGTGTGGAAACCATTCTGTATACCGACTTGAATGTCTTGCACTGGGCCACCAAGATTTTGGAAAAAGCCGTACCGAAAGTGAAATTTGCATCACTTGCCGATATTGTCGAGGAAATTAAAACTCGGATGGTACGCGAAGTCGACTTTATTGAAGAAGCGCAAAACCTGGATGATTTCGTTAATTATCTGAATATAACGCAAAACCAGAAAGCTACTGCACCAAAAGTTTATCATCAATACTCAACCCGCCGTGTACTGACCATGCAGCGCTTATATGGCGTGCCATTGACCGATTTTGATGTAGTAAAAAAAGTGGCTAAAGACCCATCTCAGGTGCTCATTACCGCCATGAATACCTGGTTTGGCAGCTTGATGATGTGTAACAGCTTCCATGCAGACCTGCATGCCGGAAACCTGATGCTGCTTGAAGATGGCCGGGTCGGCTTTATCGATTTTGGTATTGTGGGCCAGCTAAAACCTGAAGTCTGGACAGCTTGTATCGCCTTCATGGATGCGCTGCAAAAAACCGATTACACCTTAATGGCTGAAAACATGCTGAAAATGGGCATGACGGACAAGAAAATTGATACTCAAGTTTTGGCGGCTGACTTAGAACGTCTGTTCAGTGGTGTCCTTTTGGCTGATCCTCAAGAGTTACTCACTTCCAATCCTGCTGATTTAAACGACATCATGATGGATATGGTGGGAGTGGGCGAGCGTCATGGCATTCGCTTCCCGCGCGACTTTGCCTTGCTGTTTAAGCAAATGCTGTATTTCGATCGTTTTATGCGCATTCTTGCACCATATGCAGATATCTATGCAGACCAGAGATTGCAAATGGTGCAAACTCTTGACCCAAATGTATTATTAAAACATTAATTTAATCCCTCCCGGCCTCCCTTTGATAAAGGGAGGAGTGCTTCATTGCTAAAAAATATAAGTGATGAAAGTCCCTCTTTTCTAAAGAGGGATTTAGGGAGATTATTTATAAATATCATATTCTCGAGTGATCAAATGGACGCAATTATCATTGAAGGTTTAAAGGTTGAAACAGTGGTGGGATGTTTCAATTGGGAACGTCAAATCATGCAGCCTTTAATGCTGGATATGACCATCCAGACCAGTCTGGAACAGGCTTCCAATTCGGATCAGCTGGAACATACGCTAAATTACGCTGAAATTTGCGAGATTTCTGCCAAAGTCATTCAGGAAGCCAAGCCTGAATTGATTGAACATGCAGCAAAACTTGTGCTAAATGCGCTTTTTACTACCTTTCCCACAGTAGAATCGATTATGATTACCATCCGTAAGCCTGCCATTATCGCGCAAGCAAATTCTGTAGGAATTCGTCTTGAACGCCACCGAAACGATATTCGCCTTAGCTCTGGCGAGTAATTGTCATCCCCAACAGCATTTTCAAAACGCTATGAAACAAATCTCTGGTTTGGGAGAGGTTCAATTCTCTCAAATTTATGTGATTCCGTGTCGTGATGCGGTGGGGGCGGATTACTGGAATGCGGCGTGTTTGTTAAAAGCTGTAATGTCGGTGGATGATATCATTGCATTATTAAAAAGAATGGAAGCGGATTCTGGTCGGGTACGGCCTTCACATCAAATTTCATTGGATATGGATTTAATTGCCTGGGGACAGGATTTACAGCACATGCAGTTTAATCCTAAAAAGTTGCCGTTGGCTCTAGATGTTAAAATACCGATGCTGGATATTTGGCAAAGTAGCGATTTCCAGCATGAAAATCATCAATTTCCAGTGGTCAATTGGACAAATTAAAATTAATTCCCTTATGTATCAGAAAATTTAGTTGATTAAAAATAGCCTAAGCAAAAATAAGATAGCTTGATGACTTAATTTGCTCCACTAGGTAATAAAAATTGAGTAGCAGCATGTGATTAATCCTCAAAAAACCACCAACAGTATTACAATCTAAATGCTATTTAGTGGTAATTGAGATCTATGGGGAAGTGCCAATCATTCTATAAAAAACGCAACCTATAAAGTTGCGTTTTTTATTTCAAGGATTATTTAACGGTAAATAGTAATGGAGCTGACCAAATTACTGCTGGCTGCATAGGTCAGGTTGCTTCCACTAATATTGTTGACGTTAAAGGTAGTCTGCGTTGCACTTTTGATGGTGCCGCTATTGATTTGGCATTGCCCCAAGCTGTTTGTCGTACAGTTAAGATTGCTGCCACCTACAGAGAAACTGCCAGTTACTGTTGCATTCGGCACGGCAAGGTTATTGCTATCGACCACAGAAATGGTCACATTGGCACGCCATGTACCGTTGCGATAACGTAGGGTTGTTGCATTGAGTTTGCTGATATGCGCAATAATACTTGGTACTGGGGTGATGGTCTGTGTGTCTATCAAGTTATAGAGCAATCGGTTTGGGCTACTCATCGGATTTTGAATCAGATTTATAGTACTTTGGTTGAGCAGTTGATCAGTAATACTTTGCGGTGTTGCAGTACTGTTATTTTCTAGCATTGTCGCGACTACGCCTGCAACATGTGGCGAAGCCATTGAGGTTCCGCTGGCAGTTGCTGCCGAGCTATTGCTACCAATCCAAGCAGAGGTAATCTGACTGCCTGGAGCGAAAAGATCGACACAACTGCCATAGTTCGAGTAGCTGGCACGGGTATCGGTTGAATCTGTGGCAGCAACGGTAATGGCTTTGCCCGCGCGAGCAGGAGAGCTGGTACATGCATCGGTATTTGAATTGCCTGCAGCAACCACTGGTACATAGCCGTTATTAAACAGGTTATCTATAGCAGTATCGAGGGTACTATAGGCACTGCCACCGAGAGACATATTCACCACTGCGGATTTTCGACCATTTTGAATAATCCAGTCCAGTCCGGCAATCACACCGCTCATAGCACCTGAGCCTGCACAATCGAGTACCCGTACAGGTACCAAGCCCACATTTTTTGCGATTCCATAAGTACTGCCACCTACAGTGCCAGCCACATGTGTACCATGGCCGTTACAGTCATTGGTGCCATTGTTATCGGCAATTGCAGAATAACCGGTTGGTACACGACCGTTAAATTCCTGATGTGAGGCTAAAATACCGGTATCGACAATATAGGCATTCACCCCAGAACCGGTTTTGTTATAGTTAAATGATTTGCTTAGTGGCAAATTGTGCTGGTCAATACGATCCAGACCCCATACAGGATTGCTTTGCGTGATTGTATTAGTCTGCATCAGAGTATCTTCTTCTACATAACTGACTTGCGGATTTTTCTGCATAGCCGTAAGGAAAGCTGACGTAGCCTGTTCTGGAATACGTACGGCAAAACCACGAATCGCCCGGTTATACGTAAATAAAACTTGCCCCCCATGCTGTTTTGCTATTGCTGCAGCAGCTTGTGCAGGGAGATCTGAACCCGCCTGGAGCACTACAATATACTGGTTCTTGATGGGTGAAGCTGTTGTCGTGCTGGTCAATGTGGGTGCTAATACGGTCGGTGAAGAGTTTGCTGTCGTTGTGCTGGGTGTGGAAACTTGTTGGTTGGTCAGTACTTGATCTTGTTTTACTGCTGTTGTAGCAGCTTTATTCGATGGTGTGCTTACAGCATAAGCCAGGACAGCAACAGCTGAACTTGCTGCAAAGATAGAAATTTTATGGATCCTGTTCATTCGATACTCCTGACCCCAACCATAGCGGCTGAAAATTTAATTAATAAAATAGGGTAATTGTCATCCATTGTTCTGCTCAAAAGATAGCAGAATAAAATGAAGTTTTAATGGCATCATCAAATAATAATTTTTCTCGAAATCTGTTTTTTTTATTGGTTTTTTAAATATTTCAAGGATGGTTTGGGACGAGAAATATATGTGATTATAAGTTGATTGAGCATGAAATTTTCTTTATTTACTGTTCCAAATTGTTCCTGGAAAAAGATGATCTGGAATTTTTGTTAATAAGTATCGGGTGATTTTTACTTCGTTTTGTAAGCATTTGCTCACATGAATTTAAGGTTATAGCTTCTATTTGAAATATTGGAAATTTCATATGCTGAGTTTAACAAGAACAGGAAGTTCTGCAAAAGAATAATAACAAACAAGCACAAGGACAGTCAGGTACGACAGGAGTTATACCGAGCGAACCCATACGAAAAAGCCCGACAGGATGTCGGGCTTTTTTATTGTCGACTAATTAATGTGTAATAAGGGTGTTACCAAACCTAACGGTCTTCCAGATGGCAAACGTAATCGACAATATCATCTGTGATAATTTTAAATTGGGTTTTTTTAGGCACATAAAAAGATTCACCAGCATGATAGGTTTGGCTCTCTGTATTGTTGCCAATTTGAACTAAACACTTCCCTGAAACAATTTCTATGCGTTCAGCGACCACAGTTTCAAAAACCAGAGGACGTTCTGTGGGCAGAATCACACCTAAGGTTTTTTTTCTTCCATCTGTTAACTCAATCACATGACTGATAGAACAGCCATCAAAATGGATGTTTGATTTTTTCTGGACAGAGACAAAATTGAACTGGGTAGACATACCTTGCTCCTTAAATTATTTTTGTTGTTGGTTTTTTGTTCTTTATGCAGCTAATATTTATTTTTATAAAGTATACGAATGAATCTTTTTATATGTTTTGGTCATCGTATTGTATAAATTTTACAAAAATAGAAGCTTTACCGGGTGCTATAAAAACCTATCCATACCATTAAAATTTGAGACACGTGTTGTAAGCTAAAACTCACAAGGAAGGAGGTTTATTTCTAATATTTTTAGATTTATTTTTTGGATAGAAAAGTCTTTTAAAAACAGTTTATTGTAAAGGATTAAGACATATATAAATAATACCTTGCCTATAAAAGCCTAAAAACACATATTGATGAGATGATATCTGCCAAGAAATCACTCTATTCTGCTGATGAAATATAAAAGCTTAAAAAAATTAGACTGGTCTTTGCAATAAACAATGATCTGGCACAAAAAATTGCTCAGGTCAGCAGTGTCATCGACAATCATCCCGTGCTGAACATTTTATTGATGCAATTCGTGTGGGTCTCCGAAACCTTCTGTCGATTTTTATCGGAATCAAAGCTTATCCTTTGGGAAAATATGTACTGCTGAATCTGCTCGCCTGCTTTATCTGGCTCTTTGTGATAGTGAGTGTCGGATTGTAGAAGATTCACTGGTTACATGTATTTTGGGCGAAAATACTGCCTTATCATCAGGATATTGATATTTTTCTTGAAGTAGTGGCCTGTATTTTATTGTTTCGCATCATATATTTTATTGTTGTTTGTTAGAAAAAATTCGTGATGAATAGACATAAAAAAGCCCACATTCAAGTAGGCTCAATCATGCAAATGTAGATTAAATAACCCTAGTTACGGATAAGCTAAATTTCTAACGACATGAATTTTTGGCTTATTCTTCTGACAGAGTTGATAAGCACATAAAGATGAAAATATGCCTGCTAGAAAACCGGAAATAGTCCGATGTTTACTGCTTACTAAATGGTATTTTTCTTTCAATAAGCCAATTAACGTTTCAATTTTTTTCCGCTGTCTCAAGTGGTATTCATCAGA